>NZ_PHFW01000005.1 GCF_002993885.1 Sphingopyxis lindanitolerans | reverse complement strand
CAGGCGCGGATGATGGCGAGCACATTGTCGCATAGCGTGAGCAGCATGGCCCACCTGCTGTCAGCAAATCTGAGCAGAAATCCGCGCTGTTTGCGAGCAGAGGCCAGTATCTTTGCAATCGCCTACATCTATCAATCCTTCTAGGTGAGAATCTGGATGCCGCGCCGCTTCACCAGCGTCAGCAAGGCGAGCGCCGCGCCAGTCGGCCGCATCGTGCCGGCCTCCCAGCGCTGGACCGTGCGCTTGTGCGCCCACAGCAAGCGCGCAAACCCGGCCTGGCTCAAACCGCTCTCCTGGCGCACCGCCGGATTTCGGCCGCCTCCATCGGTGGATAAAGGATTTCGCCGTTTCGATCAGTCCCCGTCATGGTCGTTCATCCCGGCCATGCCGGCTGCTGCGCCGGCTTCGGCGATGGCGTCGTTGATTTCCTCGATCGTGAACCGCGCGCCGTTGCCCTTCACTATCCCGCGCAGGTCATCCCACGAGCTTTTGCGCGGTGCCGGCGGCGCGATGCCCGCCGCCGTCGCGGCGGTCATCAGGTCATCCAGCGAGAATCTGTTAAACTTCCCGCGCAGGAGGTCGTTGAGGCGGGGCGGCGTCAGCCCGAGCCGCTTGGCGGCCTCGCCCAGCGGCACGTCCCACGACTTCACCCGCGCGGTGATGCCCCGCATCAGGTCCGCGCGCGTCCTCAACTCCGTCGCCTCCTCCGGCGTGTCGGCGATTGCGTCAAAGACGCAGGCGAAGGTTTCGACCTTCATGTCGTCGGCGTTCATTGCCCTGCCTTCCAAACGTTCGGCCGTCGAGCCGATTACTCGAACAGTTCCGAATGGGTTCCCGCGCGCACGAAGTTCACCAGATTGCCCTCAATCGTGTAGATCAGCAGGAAATCGCCGCCGATATGGCACTCGCGATGATCGCTCCAATCGCCCTTGAGGGCGTGGTCCAGCCATTCCGGGCCAAGCGGCGCATCGTTGGCGATGAGCAGCATCATCGCTTCCTTGAGCTGGTTCATGTTGTAGCGGCCGCTGCGCGACAGCCGCTCCCAATCCTTGACGAACCGCTTTTCGTAGGATGCCTCTCTTGGGAACGAAGCCCGCTTACTGCTGGCGGGCTTCTTGGTCGAGGGCATCGAACAGTTCCTTGGGATCGGTGAAGCGCGCACGACGCGCCTTCATGGTCGCGCGGGACGATTCGATCGCGGCGCGCGTCTCGGCGTTGGGCACCTTCAGCTCGAACGGCAAGGCATGGTCCTTGGCGACCCGCGTAAGCGTCATGCGGACCACATCGGAAACCGTCAGCCCCAGCTCGGCTAGGACGGCGGCGGCTTCATCCTTCAATGTTTCGTCGATGCGCGCACGCACGAACGCGGTAGCAGCCATTGGAATCTCCCTAGTCAGACGAACGATGTAGCTCATTTGAGCAACAATTTCAATCTAGGCGAGGAGACTGCGCCTGCCGCTGCGCGGCACCGTGGCTCTACTCGCTTCGCTCCCCAAGCCCGCAAGCGGTCTTGGCCGAAGGTGACGACCCACATGGCGGGGCCGAGATCGCAAGCGGATCTCGGGCATGGTGCCGGCGTGCGCCGGCATGATGTTCGTTCGCATGGGGAAAGGCGGTCCCGGCCGCCTCTCCCCAGCAACGGCAATCAGCGGGACCGGGTTGGCGCGAAGCGCCCGCCCGCACCACTCCCGCAGATTCCCGCTGCCCCCCTCTCTCGCCGGCTGCTCCGCGCGAACTCGGGAGCGATGGCCGCAGCCATCGCCCCGCAGGGCGATTTGAAGGGAGTAGAAGGTATGGAACAGGACAACCGGGAAAGCTGGCTCAATCGGGTGGCGGCGGGCATGGCCCCCTTGTTCGCGGCGTTGGACGCTCCCCTGCCCGCGCGTATCCGCGTGGCGATCGGCTTCACCAGCTCGGGCCGGAAGGGCAAGGCGATCGGCGAGTGCTGGGATAACCGGCTGAGCGCGGACGGGCATTTTGAAATCTTCATCCGGCCCGACCTCGCGCACGCGCCTGACGCCATGCCGGCGCAGATCGCGGCCATCCTCGCGCATGAGCTGGTCCATGCCGCCGTCGGCATCCCGGCAGGGCATGGGAAAGCGTTTAAACGGATCGCGCTGGGGCTGGGGCTCGTCGGGCCGATGCGCGCCACCACCCCCGGCGAGGCGTTTCTTGCGGCCGTCGCGCCGATCTTGGACGCCGTTGGCCCCCTCCCCCATGCCCGTCTCGACACCGATGGGGAGTCGACCGCGCCGAAGAAGCAGAAAACCCGGATGCTCAAATGCGAGTGCGCGACGTGCGGCTATACCGTGAGGACCGCGCGCAAATGGCTTGAGCTGGCCGGAGCGCCGCTTTGCCCGATCGAGGATCACGGCCGCATGGAGCATGAGCCGCTGGACGACGGCAGCGAGGATGAGGGCGGCGACGACGGCTAGACCGCCCTCCCCTCCCCGCAATTCGGGGTTTCATTGACGCTGCGCGCCAGTTCGGGGTTTCGTTGACGCAACCGGAGCAAGCCAGTATGACCACATGCAAACATGCGATCATGTAAGGATATTCACATGCCAACAATCGCGATCATCAGCCAGAAGGGCGGCGCGGGGAAAACCACCCTCGCCTTGCACCTGGCCGCCGCCGCCGAGGATTCCGGGCATACCGCCCTTGTGATCGACGTCGACCCGCAGGCGACGGCGAGCCAGTGGGCGGCATGGCGACAGGATGCGCCCCCGGTCGTGATCGACAGCGCGCCCCCTCGCCTTGCCGCCAAGATCGAGCAGGCGACGGGCCAGGGCGCGGCGTTCATCGTAATCGACACCCCGCCCCACGCCGACAGCGCCGCCAGCGCCGCCGTCGAGGCGGCCGACCTAGTGTTGATCCCTTGCCGCCCCAGCGCGTTCGATTTGGCGGCGATCAAGACGACCGCCAGCCTTGTGAAGATGCGCGGCAAGCCTGCTTTCGTGATCTTCACGGCGGGAAGCCCGACCGCGCCGCGCATGTATGACGAAGCCGCGCAGCTCGTGCAGGATTATGGGCTTGACGCCTGCCCCCACCATATCGCGGATCGCGCCGCCTTTCGCCACGCGGCGGCCGAGGGCAAGACGGCGATGGAGATCGAGCCGAGCGGCAAGGCGGCCGATGAGGTGCGCCAGCTTTACAAGTGGACATGCGAGCATGTAAACATGCAAGCATCTAGGAAGCGGAGGGCCAACGCATGAGCCGGAAGGGATCATTGCTCGCATTGCGGGATCGCGATGCAGCGCCAGCGCCGGCGATGGTCGAGCCGGAGGGGAGGGCGGCCGCGCCGATCGCCCGTGGCACTGGCGCAGGCTCCGGCAGCGGATCGAGCAGCAACCCGGTTGCGCCGAGCCGTCAGGGCAAGAAGGCCATGACGGGCTATTTCAGCCCGGAAATGTCCTTCGCCATGCACATGACCGCCCGCAAGCACGGCATGAGCCTACAGGACGCGATGGCCGAGGCGTTCAACGACTGGCTTCGCAAGATGGGGGAAAGCCCTGTAGGCAAGTGAGCATGTCCACATGCAAACATGCGGGTAAGTAAACATGGCCGCTTGCCCGCATAGAGCAGGGGATCAGCGTAGTGGTTTGCGTTCGTGCCGTTTCTTGCAGAAGCCGAGGAAGGCCCCGGCAGGGCTTTTGAGTTCGGGCTTGCCCATGTCGTGCCACCACGACACCCATTCGTCATAGAGCGCATACACGTCATAGCCTGGCGCGGCCGTCTTGGCGTCGTGCATGGTTTCCGGGTCGATATAGGGCGCATCGTCGCCGGCGCTGGCGACCGGATCGGGCTTGGATTTGAGGCCCGAGCGGTTGCGGAACAAGATCACGTCATCATCCATCGTCACCGCATAGTCGGGGAAATGGCCGTGATCGGCGTCATGCTCGCAGACCTTCTTGACCAAGGCCCGGAACACTCGGAGCGGGCTGTTCGAGCCGCATTTCTTCTGTAGCAACTCTAGGCCGATCTTCCATTCGTCCTTCACGCCGCAATGCTTGCGCGCCAGTTCATACATGCGCCGCTCGAACGGCTTGCGGAGCCGGAAATAGTCGCGGTGGAGCGTCAGGACGTTCTTGCTGATGACCGAGCGATAGACCCAATCCGACAGGGTGATTTCGAGATCAAGCATCCGGCCATCGAACGTCTTGCGCGTGATCTTGGCCTCTTCGATCAGGCCGAAAATCCGCGTTTCTTCGACACCGCCCGTTTGAATATTGGTCCGCACCGTGGTCCCGCGCAGGCGGGTGAGGGCGTCGGCCATCAGTCGATAGCCTTCGCCGCTGGTTTGCCGGTTGGTGGCGACGAGCATGTCATAGGCTTGCAGGCGCACCGTGCGGCTAGGTTGCTCGCCCTGGTTCATCTTCGCGACGAGCTGCGAAATGCAGTAGATCAATATGTCCTTGTCGTGGATCGTCGCCAGCCCCTTGCCCGAGGGGATAATCTCGATGACGTTGCCGTTATGCTCGTAGCGCCGCGTCCGGTTGTCGGGCTTGGTCGAGAGCGAAAACACCGGATGCTCCATTGAGGCCATGTCATCCTTGGGGATGGCGTCCAGCACGTCGCAGATGAACAAGTCCTGGTTGGGATGGCGCACCGGCAGCAGCGGCGTGCGATCGTCGCCGTCCACGGCCGAGACCGGCGCGGCGATCGGCGCGTCAAACAGGGAAGGGGAGGGGTCTATCGTCATTTCACTAACGCTAGGGCTACTATCGTCATTTCACATACGCAAGCGGATTATCGTCATTTCAGATTCACCGCCGCGCTATCGTCATTTCGATTACGCTTGAGCGCGGCAGGGAAGGCCTGGCGCTATCGTCATAGTGGATTCGCCTTTTCGTCACTCTGGATTCGCTTTTTCGTCAGAGCGGATTCACCGCGCGGCAAATTTCTGCCAAAAAAGCGAGGATTTCTGCGCCTTTCCGGGCAGGCCGAATTTCCGTAACACATCACTAAACCCATATTTTAACACTAGGCTGACCTGTGGATAACTTCAGCGGAAGATTATGACGAGAGGCTGGATCATCGTGGTTTCACCCACCAGCGTCCCGCCAGATCGGACAGCTTGTCCCGAAAATCGGGACAACGGCAGCGCGACTCACCAGCGCCGCGCTTCAGGCACAATCAGAAAGAAGAAAAACACCGCCTCTTGGGGCTTCGCCCCGCCGGCTCGCGGCCTTCGGCCGCCCCGGATCGCTTTAGCGATCCTCCCACCCGGCATCCCCATGATGAGCCGGCTTCGCCGGCACGCTTTTTGTTAGAAAGGGGATCGTTTAAACGCTGCGCCTCCATCGCAGCCACAGCGCCAGCAGCACCGTCGCAATTGGCTTTCCAGAAAAGCCAGGCGGATAGGACAGCGATCAATCCGAGAGGGCAGGGCAGGCGGAAATGTCGCCACAGGCGCGATTTCCGGGCCGCTGGGCCTCATTTCAGACGTTCGGCAAGGTCGGGGAGGGTTCGGCCGGCATGGCGCTCTACGGGCTTCCCAGGCGGCTGATTTTTTGGAAAGCTAGATCCTCGCGGGGTCAGAGGATCTAGCGCGTAGAATTTGAGCCGGTCCTAATGGCGCGTCCGCTTCTGTGGCGGCGGCGCTGCCATAAGCCCATCAAAGGCGGAGTCATCGCCCAATGCGTAGCGGCGCAGCGGATCATCCTCCGTCATGCGACCGGCCTGCACCTCGCGCCCGGTCACATACCGCAGCCGGTCCCGGTCCAGCACGCCATCGACAAGGCATTCCGCGCGCAGGAACATCCATATCTGGCCCTGGCGGTGTTGGGCGAAGGCTTCAACATTGCCGTTCGTCTCTTGGAGATGCACGGCCACCAGGTCGCAAACGAGATTGAATATCCGCATGAGGCCAAGCCGGCTTTCCTCATCGGTAATCGCCGCGTGCAGCTCCAACACTTCATCGCGGATCGCGGGGAGAGGGGCGGAACCGCTCTCTCCATAGGCCATGAGCCGGTCCCAAAGATCAATGACGCGCTGATCCATATCCTATCCTTCCGCCCTTGGCGGCGGTTCTGACACTATACAACAATCGGCCTATCCCCTTGCTCGATAGTCCGGTTCACGGTTTGTCGAATCTCCCGGCGAACTCGCGATCGGCATAGTAAGCGAGCTTGGTCGCGACGATCGGGCGTTGCCCCGCGAGGAACAACAATTCCAGATTGGCCGGCATGGTGCGGACCTCATCGGGCGTGAGTAGGGGCCGCGCGACATGCTGCGACCCGAACGATATGCCGGTTTCCTCCGCGTCGATCGCGCGGCTCATGGTCTCGAACACGACCGTCTCCTGGCCGAGCAGATCGGAGACGAGCTTGGCGCTGTCGTGATCGTTGACCCCGAATATCTGCAAGACGCCGGCGTTGGACAGGAAGGTGCCGGCGCGGCGCTCGTAGAGCGCGCGGAGCTGGTGAACGTCCTGCAAGATCGGCCAGAGCTGGATGCCGTAACCGGCCATCAGGCCCATAGCGCGCTCGACAGGTTCGAGGCGGCCGAGCGCGGCAAATTCATCGAGCAGGAACAGGACGGGGCGGGCAGGGGAGGCGGGTGCGCGCGCCAGATCGGTCAGCCCTTGCGCCAGCATCAGGCGCAGCCAGCGGGCATAGGTGGCGAGCCGATCGGGCGGCAGCACCAGATAAACGGTTGTGGGCTGCGCCTTCACATCGGCGAAGGTGAAATCCGAGCGGCCCAGCACGGCCGACATGCGCGGGGAATCGAGAAAATGGGTATGGCGCTGCGCGGCCGACAGCACGCCGGCTGCCTCGCGGTCGGACTTGCCCAGGTGGCGGTTGGCGGCACGCGCGATCAGGCCCCGCGCCTGCGTGCTGCGCGACATTTCCCGCAGCATCCGCTGGAAATTATCAGGGGCGAAGGTGAGGCAGTCGCGCAGGGCTTCCAGCGTGCGATCCTGGCCTTGCGCTTGCGGGTCACAGGCCACCCACAGGAGGATGCCGGCGATCAGCGCCTTGGCTTCCTCGTTCCAATGCGCCTCGCCGGCTTCGCCGGGAGCGTCATAGACCAGCGCATCGGCCAGAGTCATCGCGTCGTCGGCGAGATCGAGGCCGGCAGGGTCGAGGCGATCGAGCGGGTTGAACGCGGCCGAGGCGATGCCCGTCACCCCGAAGGGATCGAGGACATGGACCGGGCCGAACCTGGCGCGATGGCGGGCGGTGATGCGGGCGTTCTCGCCCTTGGGGTCGATGCAGATGACCGAACCGGGATAGTCGAGCAGATTGGGAATGATGGTCCCCACGCCCTTGCCGGTGCGCGTCGGCGCGATCGTCAGCAGATGGGAGGGGCCGGCGTAGCGCAGCAGCTTGCCCGACTTGCGATCACGACCGATCAGCAGGCCGTCGCCATTTTGGGCGAGGGGCTTTGTCTCGCGATCGGTGGCGAAACGGGCCGAGCCGTGCGTGTCGTCGCCGGCAGGACCGCCATAACGCAGGATCAGCGGTTGGAAGAGGGCGCGCAGCGTGACGAGGAAGATGACCAGGCCCGTCAGCATCATCACGATCTGGTAGATATTGGAATCGCGGGGCAGGCCGAGCAGCTTGCCGAGGATGAGCGGCACCCCAAGCCCCAGCACCAGGGCGGTGATGAGGAACAGCACCAGGACGCCGAACAGATGGCGGATGAGGGCGACCGGGCTGACCACAAGGGCGGTGATCGCCCATATCGGGTTGGTCCGCGCGATGCGCGCAAGGTTACGGATCGCGCGGCCGAGCTGGCGGAACCATTCCATCATCAGGACTCCCTCCCATCGTCATTTCCCAATATCCGGCGCGGATCACGGCCGATCGCGGGCCTCCCATGCGGCTTCGAGTTCT
Organism: Sphingopyxis lindanitolerans; assembly: GCF_002993885.1. Taxonomy (NCBI): domain Bacteria; kingdom Pseudomonadati; phylum Pseudomonadota; class Alphaproteobacteria; order Sphingomonadales; family Sphingopyxidaceae; genus Sphingopyxis; species Sphingopyxis lindanitolerans. Next base: position 34,199 of record NZ_PHFW01000005.1, on the reverse strand, counting down.
GCGAGGCTGGCGAAATAGTCCTGCGCCGGCGCGCTTGCGGGCAGGCTGTTGGCATGAGCGAGCGCGGCGGCGATGTATTCGCTTTCGGAGAGTTCGCCGGCGACGAACCGGACGCCCAGCGCCGCCATTCCCGGCGAGAGAGCGAAGCCCGACAGCTCGATATTGGTCCGCGCGAAATCGATCGCCTTCTGGCGTCGGGCGCGTTCGTCGTCCGATATGGGATGCTCATTCATCGGCGGGGCTTTTCTCGGGGGTGTCGTCGCCGGCGAGGTGTTCGGCGCAGATCGCGCCGGCGATCGTGTGGAGATGCTTCACGCGGTCAACGAGCCAGGCCAGTTCGTCGGCGGTGATTTCATAGGCATGGGAATAGCGGGCCTCGACATAGGCGCGCTGCAACTGCGCGAAATGGCGGCGGGCGGCGCGGGTATCGCGCGGCCAGGCTTCGATCAGCCGGGGATCGAGATTTTCGGCGAGCGAGCGCAGGATGCCGAGACGGTGCGATTTGGGCGCGTAGAGCGTCAGGACGAGCAGCACGGCGTTATAGACCCGCTCGACGGCCTGGTGGAGCATGAACGCGGCATCGCGCGGCACGCCATCGGCAATGCTGTCCCGGGCGAGCTTGAGCGCGTGCGCGGCGAGCGGGAACCAGTGGTCGCGATGGCGCAGGGCTTCGGCGTGGCGTTCCTGCGCGTCGAGCTGGCGCGGCACGGCGAGGGCTTGCCCTGGCGCTTCGTAGAGGGCGATGCCGTCGCGGGCTATGTCGGCGAAGAAGGGACGGCCGCGCGCGAGCTGGTCGTTCACGTCCATCAGCGAATGCACGATGAAATTGACGGGTGTGGCGAGGTGCCTGGTGACGGTCAGCTCGCGCACCAGATGATCGTCGGCGACCGCCCACCATGTTTGCAGATCGGTGAAGGTGTCGGCGTTGACGACGACGAGCAGGTCATAATCGGAAATGTAACCGCTGGCGCGATCCTCGACCCAATCGCCGCGTGCGTAGGAGCCGAACAGGATCAGCTTGAGGATGCGGCCGCCCTTGCGCTTGTCCGAGAGCTTGGTTTTGACGGCATCCTCAAATTCATCGAACAGGACGCGGGCGACCCGTTCCAGCTCGCGGCGCTTGACGGCGGGCAGATGGTCGAGGCCGGTCCGCATCGTCATCCGATCGTCGCCGGCGAGATCGCCAGCGTCGGGTCGGCGTCGGGATGATCGAGGAGCTTGAGGACGATCGCGGTGGCGAGGGGAGGGGGCACGGATTCCTCGCGGAGCATGTCGAACAGGGCGTGTTCAGCCAAGTCGAGGTCCATGCCTTCGATCGCGAGATTGGCGCGTGCGTCGGCATCGTCCTCGCGCCATAGCGCGACTTCGGCCGGGGTGCCGCGCGTGAAATCGAGCGCGCGGACCTGGGCGCGGATCGCTTCGACATCGAGCCTGTTCATGGTGCGTCTCTCCCTTCCGCTTCCGCGTCGAACGCGCGCTTGCCGCGCCGCTTCCAGAGCATGAGCCGGTCGCGGTCCTCGCGCGCCTTGGCGGCCAGTTCGAGCAGCGCGCCGTAGAGGGTGGCGCGATCGTCGTCGGCCAGCTCGACCAAGCCGGCTTTCTGGACCAGGCCGCCCAGCTCTATGAGGTGGCGGGTGCGTTCGCGGCGAGCCACGGCCCATTCCCTCGTATCGGTGCGGCGCTGTGCGGCTTCAACCCTGCGTCTCGCCTGCGCCAGTTTTGCTTCCGCCTCCCGCGTTGCCGCCAGTGCTTCGGCCAGCCTTTCGGCCGCGTCCTTGAAAGAAGGCGGACCCCTTCGCGCGCCACGCCTCCTTTTCGTCGGCGCTGGCAGATTCGACGGCGGCGAGCAGCACCCCGGCCAGCACATCGAGATCGAGCGCATCGGCCCCGGTGGATGTGACCAGCTCGCCTAGCTGCTGGACCTTCTTCGCCTTGAGGGCGCGGGCCTTGTCGCCCAGCGCCTTCAACTCGGCGTCATAGTCGCGGACCTTACGCATATTCTCTCCCTCGCGCCCATGATCGGGAGTGGCAGCGTAGCACGGTCGCGGTGACAGGACAGCAGCTCCGGATAAAAAATGCGGCAAAGTCAATCATGCGAACGGCAGAGAGTGTGAGTGCGCGCTTATACGTCGTTGCCGACGTGCGCTAAGAAAGGCAGTATAGCGGCCGTCATGGCGATCTACCATTTCTCGGCCAAGGTCATCAGTCGCGCCAACGGATCGAGCGCCGTTGCCAGCGCGGCCTATCGTGCGGCGGAACGGCTGCACGACGACCGGCTAGGACGCGACCATGATTTCTCGAACAAGGCCGGCGTCGTCCATTCGGAAATCATGTTACCCGAAGGTACACCGGAGCGTTTAAACGATCGCGCGACCCTATGGAACGAGGTCGAGGCGGGCGAGAAACGCAAGGACGCGCAGCTCGCCCGCGAAGTCGAGTTCTCGATTCCGCGCGAGCTGGACCAGAAAGAGGGCATCCGGCTCGCCCGCGATTTTGTCGAAAAGCAGTTTGTCGAGCGCGGCATGGTCGCGGACATGAACGTGCATTGGGACTTGGGAAAGGACGGGCAATCCAAGCCACACGCGCATGTCATGCTGTCGATGCGCGAGGTAGGGCTGGAGGGCTTCGGCCAGAAGGTGCGCGAGTGGAACAGCACGGCGCTGTTGCAGGAGTGGCGCGAGGCGTGGGCCGATCATGTGAACGAGCGCCTCGCCGAACTGGATATAGACGCGCGCATAGATCATCGCAGCTATGAGGCGCAGGGGATCGAGCTTGAGCCGCAGCACAAGATCGGGCCGGCGGCGTCGCGTATGCCCGAACAGGGGCTTGAGGCCGAGCGGGTCGAGGACCATGCCCGGATCGCGCGGGAGAATGGCGAGAAGATCATCGCCAATCCGCAAATCGCGCTCGACGCGATCACGCGCCAACAGGCGACGTTCACGCGGCGCGACCTGGCGCAGTTCGCGTTCCGGCATAGCGACGGCAAGGACCAGTTCGATCAGGTGATGAGCGCGGTGCGGACCTCGCCCGAGCTGGTAGCGCTGGGGAAGGACGGACGCGGCGAGGACCGGTTCACGTCGCGCGAGATGATCGACACCGAGCAGCGGTTGGAGCGCGCCGGCTACGGCCTAGCGGATCGGGCCGGGCATGGTCTCCCGGCGGCGTCTAAAATGGGGGGGCGAGACACCGCCGAGAGGGTTGGCCTTGCGCTGGGAAGCCAGCAGAAGGACGCGCTCGCGCATATCACCGGCAAGAACGACTTGGCAATTGTCGTCGGCTATGCCGGCACCGGCAAATCGACCATGCTGGGCGTTGCGCGCGACGAATGGGAGCGGGCGGGCTATCAGGTGCGCGGTGCGGCCTTGTCGGGGATCGCGGCCGAGGGGCTTGAGGGCGGTTCCGGTATCGCCTCGCGCACGATCGCCAGCATGGAATATCAGTGGGAGCAGGGCCGCGAGCTGCTAGGTCCGCGCGACGTGCTGGTGATTGACGAGGCCGGCATGATCGGCACGCGCCAGATGGAGCGGGTGCTGTCCGAGGCCGAACGGGCAGGGGCCAAGGTGATCCTTGTCGGCGACGCCGAGCAGTTGCAGGCGATCGAGGCTGGCGCTGCGTTCCGATCGCTGGCCGAGCGCTACGGCGCGGCCGAGATCAGCGATGTTCGCCGGCAGCATGAGGACTGGCAGAAAGACGCCACGCGGGCGCTCGCAACAGGCCGCACCGGCGAGGCGATCCATGCCTATGCCGAGCATGGCATGGTCCACGCGGCCGAGACGCGCGAGGCTGCGCGGGAAAGCCTTGTGGAGGGCTGGGATCGCGCTCGCATCGCCGATCCCGACAAGACGCGGATCATCCTCACCCATACCAATGCCGAGGTGCGCGACCTGAACCTGGCTGCGCGCGATCGGCTGCGCGACGCCGGCGAGCTGGGCCAGGACGTGCGCGTGTCGGCCGAGCGGGGCGCGCGGGAGTTCGCGACCGGCGACCGCATCATGTTCCTCAAGAACGATCGCGGCCTTGGGGTGAAGAACGGCACGCTGGGCAAGGTCGAGCGCGTGTCGCCCGACAGCATGGCGGTGAAGTTGGACGATGGCCGTCAAGTCGCGTTCGACCTGAAAGATTATGCCCATGTCGATCATGGCTATGCGGCGACCATCCACAAATCGCAGGGCGTGACGGTCGATCGGGCGCATGTGCTGGCGACCCCCGGCATGGACCGCCATTCGGCCTATGTGGCGCTGTCCCGGCATCGCGACGGGGTGCAGCTCCATTACGGCCGCGATGACTTCGCCGACGATCGCCGGCTTGTCCGCACGCTGTCGCGCGAGCGGGCGAAGGATATGGCGTCCGACTATCCGATGTATCGGGATCGCGATGCCGAGGCGCAATCCTTCGCCGATCGGCGCGGGCTGTCGGGTGAGATCCGCGTTGCGGATGCACCCGAGCGGAAGGGCGTGGAGATCCTCGCGCCCCGCGCGGGAACTTCACGCCAGATGGGCGAGGATTCCCGCACGCCCGATATTGGCGGCGACCGCGGTGCCGGCGAGGCGAAGGCCGCGGCCGAGCGTCAGTCGCGGCGCGGTATGTTCGACGGCTTGAAGCTGTCGGCCGCGCCGGTGAAGGCGGCCGAGCCAGCACAGGGTGCGAAGGAAAAGCCGGCTCCCAAGCGGGGCATGTTTGACGGGCTGAAACTGCCCCAGCGCACGCCGACGCCGGAGCCGGCGAAGGAATTGCCCGCGCGGGCCGAGCAGGGCCAGGATCGCGATTTCCGGCGCGCGGTCGAGCGGGCCTCGCGTTCGGCGGAGGCGGTGTTGCAGGCGCGGGCGTCGGGCGGGCCGGTGCTGGAACATCAGAAGGTCGCGCTCGAGCGCGCGGTTCAGGCGCTCGACACGCTCCGGCCGCGAGCTTCGGACGATATGGCCGAGGCGATGAAGCGCGATTCCGGCTTGCTGCGCGAGGCGGCGGCGGGGCGCAGCGGCCCGATGATCGAGGCGATACGCCAAGAGGCGCGCGTGCGGGCCGATCCGAACTTGCGCGCCGATCGGTTCGTGGAACGCTGGCAACAGCTCTCCCAGGATCGCGACCGGCTTTATCGCGCCGGCGACATGGCGGGCCGCAAGACGCTCGGGCAGGAGATGGCGGGCATGGCGAAAAGCCTTGAGCGCGATCCCCAGGTGGAATCGATCCTGCGCGGTCGCACCCGCGAGCTGGGGCTTGAGATCGGAATGAGTCCGGGCCGCGAGCTTGGGCGCGAGCTGTCGCGGGGGTTGGGGATCAGTCACGATCGCGGATTGAGCCGATAGGGAGAGGATGATGGACGAGGATGAATATCGCGAACCCGATGCTGGTGACGATCCGGCGCTGGCGTTCGCGCGGGTCGAGGATCGGTTGGCGTCGGTGCATGGCGAGGTCGGGTTGCTGCGCGCCGCGATCGCGGGGCTGGCTGCTACGCGCGAGTCCATCGAGATACCCGATTACGAGCCGACGCTGGCCCGCACCGAAAAGGTGCTGGGGGTGCTGGTGCAGCAGATCGACCCCATCGCCAAAAGTCCTCTCCTGTCGATGACGCCTCACAACATGGCGGGCGAGATCGTATCGGCGGCGCTCCATGCCCGTCGCGAGGATCAACGGCTGATCGCCGAAGCCCGGACAGGACTGGACCAGGCCGCGCGCGAGGTCGGCAACCGGCTCGCATCCGCACGGCGCGGCGATGTGCAAAACCGCTGGCTGATCGGGACCGGGCTGGGGGGCGCGGCGCTGGGGATGCTGCTCTATGCGGCGCTCGCCGGCCCGGTCGCGCGGATGATGCCGGCGAGTTGGCACTGGCCCGAGCGGCGGGCGATGCACGCGCTTGGCGAACCGACGATGTGGGATGCGGGGCAACGGTTGATGCAGACCGCCGCGCCCGAGAGCTGGGCGTTGATCGTCGCGGCCTCGCCGCTCGTCGATGGCAACCGCGAGGCGGTGCAGAAATGCCGCGAGCAGGCTGACAAGGCGAAAAAGCCGGTGCGCTGCACGATCGAGGTCAGGCCCGATGGCGGAAGGTGATACCGGCATGAACTCTGCGAGAGAAAGACTGTGGCGTCGCCTCAAGATTATCGCACGAGAGCAACGCCTATACGTAACCGGCGGGTGCGCCGGTTATAATCGAGCAGATTTTCACCATAGCCGTAGAAGGACTGGGCGAAGAGATAGAGATCGGGACCACCGCCGAGGAGACGGGGCAACGGATAGGACAGGTCGGCATTGACAGCCCCTTTGCCCGAACCGAAGTTGAAACGGGTGGAGGTGGAGAGGCGCAGTCCATTATCCTCTCCGACCTCCATGAACAATCCGGCATGTCCGCGATAATGGACGATATCCGGATTGTCGGATTTGTTACCGACATACAGGGAAAGCCTGGGGGCGAATGTTAGCCTGTAATCGCCGGCGATCGGAAGGGTTGCCATTGGAGCGATGTAGATGCTGTTGATGCTGCGCGACTGGGGACCGTCCCGCCCGTTGGACTCATGACGAATACCCGCCTGCACGGTCATGGCGATGTCGCCGGTAAGGCCAACTGTCGGTGTGATGTAGATAAGTTCGGGCTGGAAATCGATGTTGCGGAACGGGGAGGATTTGCTTTCAAGGTCCCAGAACATTCTCTGGGTGTAGGCGAGGTACAGCCCGTCTCGCCAATTGGAAGACGTCTGGCTGTTCGCCGAGGCTCCGAACAGGCGATATTTGAAGCTCAGTTGAATGCGAGCTTCGCTGTCGGTGCCTGGCCCGTAAACGGCATAGATGGGTTCATACAGGTCGAGATTGTCCACAAAGGCGTTGCCGGCTTTTCTGTCGGTAGGTGGCGGTGGAAGAATCGGTGCATTCGGATTCGAGCGATTTTCGGCCTCATGCGTAGCGGTCTTCACAATGGGCGCAAGCACCACCTCCTGAGTTGACCAGGCAGGAATGGAGACCATGGCTCTGACGAGGGGTTCATTTGCGGGCAGGCGATAATGGGCCTGCCCAAATCCATGCGCGTCGATGGCAAGATGCGGCTCTGTATCGTTAGCGCGCGCCAACAGGAGCGTGCGTTCACGATTCTCCTGCCGGACTTTCGCTTCGATCCTGTCCGGCAGGGCGAGGATTTCTTGTCTGTCAGTCCGGTTCAGAAAGCGCAGTGCAACGACCTGTTCGCCACTGGCATCGGTTTCTACCTGGCCGGTCAGTAGAACTTCCATGTCGGGCGGTGAAGCCCACACGGTGCCGGGAAGAACAAGCCAGAATGCACCGAGGATCAGGCAGCTTCGTTGGTGAAGGCGGCCCATGTCAGGCCAGGCGCTCGCGCCGGCGCACCGAGGTGTCGAGGGTATCGGCAAGCCACAGCAGGCTACCGCGAACCGGTCCATAAATTCGCGCCTGATGCCGCCGATAGAGCAGCGCATGCCCAAGCTGCGCCATGCGCCCGTGCAGGAACCCACCCCGGAACAACCCGAAGCGGCCAAGCGTCCCATAAGCGTCATAACCGCCGAGCGACACCAATGACCCGAAGTCATGGTAGCGAAATGGCGGCACGGGCTTTCCTTCCAATATTGTAGGCAAAGTGCGGCCAAGATAAACGCTCTGCTGATAGGCTGCTTGGGCCGTGGTCGGCAATGGACTCTCGCGGTCCGGAAGCATGACACTCGCACAGTCGCCCAGCGCGAAGATATCGGGGTCATTGGGTGTCGCCAAATTCGGGTTTACGATGACCTGCCCGAGCCTGCTGTGGTCCAGGCCATCTATCGCAGCGACAAACTCGGGCGCACGCACCCCGGCCGCCCAGAGTTTGATGGATGCCTCGATCCTGCGTCCATCGGCAAGCTGGAACCCATCGGCATCGCCCGCCAGAACGCGCGCCTGCGTCAACACCTCGATGCCCAGCGACTCCAGGACCGTGTGCGCGGCATGCGCTACGCGCTCGGGAAAGGGGCCGAGAATGCGCGGCTGAGATTCGATAAGGTATATTTTCAGCCCGCTTCGCGCTCCCGAAGCGCCATGCTGTTCCAGCACATCGGCCAGCCGCACCAGTTCGGAGGCAAGCTCTACCCCGGTCGCGCCAGCCCCAACGATAGCAATCGAAAGATGGTCGTTCGAGGCGATCGCCTGAAGCATTGCGACACGCAGCCGCTCGCTGAAGGCAATGGCTTCGCGCCGGCAATCGATCGTCATGCAATGCTCTACGACGCCGGGTGTGCCGAAGTCGTTGGCTCGGCTTCCCGCAGCCAGCACCAGCTTGTCATAGGGCAGGCTGCGCGCGGGGAGAATCTCCGCCCCATCGACGACGAGCGGCGCCAGAAGGACTTGCTTCGCTGCGCGGTCGACGGCCATCACTTCGCCCATCTCGAAACGGAAGCCACGCTGCTGAGCCTGAACCAGATAGGCGGTCTGGTTGGCGCCGGTGTCGGCCGTTCCGGCCGCGATCGTATGGAGCATGGGCTTCCAGACATGGGCCGGCTCACGATCTATGAGGCGTATGTCAAGGCCCAGCCGCTTCGCCGGGGCGCCCGCCAGTTGGCCCGCAAGGTCGAGTCCGGCCACACCGCCACCGACGATCAGGATGTTTTTGCGCGGGCTCATCGTTTCAATCCTTCTGACCTGGCCGGCAGCAATGATCGCCGCCGGGCGCTTCAGTGCATGTGTGCGCCGCCATTGATATCCAGCGTGGTTCCAGTGATGTAGGACGCCTGCGGCGATGCCAGGAACACGACGCCAAAGCCGACTTCCTCGGGCGTCCCCAAACGGTTGAGCAATGCAGATCGCGCGGTTTGTGCCCTGAATTCTTCGCTCGTATTGCGGTAGAATTCCGGTGTTCCGACCACGCCTGGAGCGATGGTGTTGACGGTGATGTTGGCGTGAGCCAGATCGTAGGCGACCTGACGGGTGAGGCCGATCAGCGCGGCCTTTGACGCCACATAGGCGGGGTTGGCCGGGCTTACCGCAAGCTGGCCGGTTCCCGAGGTCATCGTTATGATCCGGCTGTGCTCAAGAGGGCGGGCCAGACGCAACTGGGCAAATTTGCGAATACAGAAGAAAACCCCGCTGAGGTTCAGAGCGATACCCCGGTTCCAGTCCTCGGTGGCCGTCGTCGCAATATTGGGATGAGGATTATCCGGGTTCACGGGAGCGCCGCCGGACGCCACCACCAGCACGCTGGCCGGCCCATCCGCCTCGATGCTATCGAATGCGGCATCCACCGCCCTATCTTTTGTGACATCGAACACGCTTACGTCGTGGCCCTCGCCCGCCAAAGTGCGCAAGACTTCACGGGCTCGGTCTTCATTATAGTCTGCAACGACGACGCGATACCCTTCCAGCGCCATGCGCCGGCATATGTCACTGCCGATCCCGCCGGCGGCGCCCACAACAATGGCTCTGCGCCGTTCCATCGGCACGGTTTCGGAAATATTCATCACAGGCTCCTTGATTTCATTCATTGCGGGGAACGGGTCCAGCGCGGCGAGAGGCGTTTGCGAGGCTGGTTCTCGGTGAGGACGCGAACGAGATTGAGCCAGTCATTGACCTGGACAGCGGCGGTGGTCTCGGTGAGACGATAGTGTTCGATCATCCGGTTGAGCAACTCGTCGATATCGTGGATCACGAGATTGCGCGCGGCATTCAGGTCATCGCGGTTGTCCGGATCGAATGGCGTTTGAGGCTCCCACCGATCCTGCATCGCCGTGCGAAAGCGCTGCCATTGCGCGTTGAGCAGGGATCGGGGCCGATTTTCCGCTGTCCATCGGGTGATGGCCTGTTCGGCCTTCCGATCACCAAGGGCAAACTCGTCGCGGACAAGAATGCCGATATCATGAAGATCGCCCCGCATCGCGCGATCATAGTTGTCGAGGCGGTCCACCCAAAGATCATGGATGCGGGCGGAGATTACTTCCCAGTCCGCGATGCATTCATCGGCCATCTTCAATGTCCTGTTGCGCGAGAGCGGCGAGCTCGGACAGCCTGTCCGCGCCCAAATGATCTCGCAGGGCGAGCAAGGCCTTGAGACGCTGGCGCGTTCGAATAAGATGCGTCTTGTCGAGCCGGTCGCCGGTTATTCCGGTCAGGATACCCATTTGTGTGTCGGCCAGAACGATGGCGAGGAACATGTCCGCCAGAAAATCCGACGCGGCTTCGTCACGGCAGAACGAGGCACCAGTCTGTTCACGGAACATACGGCGCATCCATGCCTGGATCCTGGGTACGATCTGGCGATAGATTTCCCCGATACCCGGATAATGCTGCCGCTCGGCAATCACCATCCGCAACAGATCGATCGTTTCCTCGCTGGTGGCGACGGCGATCAACCGTTCCGCCATGGCATCGAGATCGCCGCTGGCGGCGGGCGCGATGGTTTCGGTGACGGCCTGCGCGAAGCGCTCGGCCTCTTCCTCGACAATCGCCTCGAAAAGAGCGAGCTTGCCGTCGAAATGGCCATAGAGCGTTCCGCGCGACCCACCGGTGCGAGCCATGATGTCGTCGATGGTGGCTGCGGCGAATCCCTTTTCGTGAAAGACCGAGCGGGCTGCGGCGATAAGCAGGCGCCGCCGCTCTTCCTTCCGCTCCGCACGCCTGGAGCTTTGCGCGACCGGACGGATCGCCGCTCCCTCCTTATTCGACATAGGTTTCTTCCATTTCACAAACCGAATTCCTCCTGGCCCCTGTCAGTGACCCGCGTTGGTATCGATCGGTCCCTTGGGCTTGGGCGCAAGCCAGATGAGGGCGGCAGCGACGGCGAAGCACATTACAATCGCCGCGAACGTATTGAGGGTTGCCAGCATGACGCTTTGCCCTTCGACGATATTGGTCAGCATGACCCTCGCCGATTCCGGGGATGCGCCGCCCGCGATCATGCCATCCAGGGTCGATTGTCCCTGGTGCATGGCGCCGGCCAGTTCGGTCTGGTTTTCTCGCGTCGCGTTGGCCCAGCGGGTCTGGACAAGCGATGTTGCGAACGCACCGGCCAGCGTTCTTAGGAAGTTGGACATGCCAGCAGCGTTCGCCGTCTCATCGGGATTGACTGTCGCAATGGCGAGTCCCGTGATCGGCACGAAGAACAGGCTCTGTTGCAAAGATTGGCGGCAGTCAGAGGTAGGCTGTCGCTCTGCGCCGATCAGGCGGCTGCTGCGAAATGGTGGTTGAGCATGCCCATGGCCTCCGTCAGCGCCGAGGGCCCAATGCCAAAAGCTCTCTCCACAAGGCGCACCTCGCCCCTGATGCCGGGCTGCAGGCACCAGGGGCGAGCCTGTCCTTTGCGCAGGGCTCGCATGACTTCGAATCCCTTGATCGTGGCATAGGCCGTGGGGATCGATTTGAAACCGCGCACCGGCTTGATCAGTATCTTGAGCTTTCCGTGATCGGCCTCGATCACGTTATTGAGATACTTCACCTGCCGGTGGGCCGTCTCCCGGTCCAGCTTTCCTTCGCGCTTCAATTCGGTGATCGCTGCACCATAGCTCGGCGCTTTGTCGGTATTGAGCGTGGCAGGCTTTTCCCAGTGCTTCAGGCCTCGCAGGGCCTTGTCCAGGAACCGCTTCGCTGCCTTGGCGCTGCGGGTCGGCGACAGGTAGAAATCGATCGTGTCGCCCCGCTTGTCGACTGCCCGGTACAGGTAGGTCCACTTGCCCCGCACCTTGACGTAGGTTTCATCCAGGCGCCAGCTCGGATCAAAGCCACGCCGCCAGAACCAGCGCAGCCGCTTCTCCATCTCCGGGGCGTAGCACTGGACCCAGCGATAGATCGTCGTATGGTCGACCGAAATGCCGCGTTCCGCCAGCATTTCCTCAAGGTCGCGATAGCTGATCGGATAGCGACAATACCAGCGCACCGCCCACAGGATCACATCACCCTGGAAATGGCGCCACTTGAAATCCGTCATCGTTCCGTCCGTCCAATCTCCGCCAAGCATGCTCAAGCTTCACGATTTTTGCAACAGAGCCGACAGGCTCGCCCCTGGTGCCTGCAGCCCGGCATCAGGGGCGAGGTGCGCCTTGTGGAGAGAGCTTTTGGCATTGGGCCCTCGGCGCTGACGGAGGCCATGGGCATGCTCAACCACCATTTCGCAGCAGCCGCCTGATCGGCGCAGAGCGACAGCCTACCTCTGACTGCCGCCAATCTTTGCAACAGAGCCTTTTTTGTTACGCGTACTTCGAGAAGTGTTTGATCCATATAAGAAATCCATGCTCGTCCTGGATTCGAGCGCTGTTGAATGGTCTCGGCCCTGCCGGACGACGCGTTCAGGGCATGGACCGCGTCGCTTGCGGACGGCGCGGTGGTTGCCTTTAGGCGTTGCTCAGGAGATGGATGACATTCTCGCTCGGCGGATGGCCGGGCCACTGGATGATCGCATCCTTGACGGAGGGCCGCGCGAAGAGCCGATTGGCATAGGCCTCGACACGGGGCTTGCCTGCACCGTCTTTCCAGAAACCCGAATAGCCGAGCCAGAGGAAGCGGTAGAGACTGACGGCCCAGAACAGGTCGGCGAGCGTGAAGCGGTCGCCGAACAGCCAAGGTCCGGTGGACGCCCCGAGGTCGCGATCGAGATCGGTAACCAGCTGCTCCGCCTTCGAGATGGCGGTCCGCATTTGCGGCTCGTTGATGACGAACGAGGCGGCGGCTTCCTCCTTCACAATCTTGTGTTGGTAGGCTTCGAGGAGAAGCGGGTCGCCGTCCGCGAGCGGGATATTGCGGCGCACGGCGTCGATCTTGTGTGCGTGGATGCCGGGCATGACCGCCTGCATGCTTTCGGGCCGACGATCACCGTCCGGATCGGCGCCGTAGAGCAGGGCTACATGGGGCGTCGTGTCAGCGAGCTGGACCTGCTTGAGCACAGCCTCCCGTATGTCGGCGGGCAGAAGATCGGTACCGCCGGACAAGGCGTCGCAGAGGTAGAGGCAGATTGCCTTGGAATCGGCGAGGATCCGGCCGGTCTCATGGTCGACGAGGGTCGGTACGACGAGCGGGTCGAACCCTTCGGAATCAACAGACGACTGCCCAGTGAACGAGCTGACAGGACGGTGCTTGGCTGCGGCTTCCGATCGCAACCGCAGCCGGACATATTGCGGACAATAATTCTCATTCTGCGGGGGAAGGATCGTCAACTCGTTGGAGCCGAAGGTCACGCCCTTCTCCATTAGGGTGCCGCGCACCTTTTGCGAGCAGACTGAGAACACGAAGTGGAACAGTTCGAACCGCGGTTCGACCGTCGCTTCGCGGCGAAGGAGGCTCGGTGACTGTCGATCCGGGCTAATCAGAGTCGATTGCTCAGGCTTGATAACCTCTTCACGGACTTTCCTCGCCAGGGTTTCTGTATCAGCGCTCATATTTTTATGATCCTTTTGCCTGGAACTGAGACGTTCGGGGATTTTTGCGGGCTAAATCGTCATGTAGAATGAGTGTGTTCCGCCGGCGGCCGGATGGCTGGTGAACTTTCCCGGCGCTCCTGCCCCACGCAGCGCGCAAGGCCGGTAAGCAGCGGCAGTGCAACATAGGTCGCGGCGGGCACGACAAGCCCCACGACCAAGAAGGAGCGCAGCAAAACGGGAAGATGGGCAATGGTGTCGCCCAAGAGAATGTTGACGAGGGCCACTAGCGGCGCGAGCGTGGTGATCAGCAGCAACACTCTGAGATGGCGTGTGCGGAGCGAAGGTTGGGGCGCAGCGCTCACCCCTTCCTTATTCAGACTTTGATGCGCTGCGTCTTGTCTCTCGACGTTCGCCCCTTGCCAGGGGTATCGCCGATCGAACCCGCCCATCCGCCATTCAAGAATGTCGATGCTTTGACGTGCCCCGGACACGGTCATGGGGTCTTCGGCGATGAAGGCCCGGGCTGCGTTCCAATCGTCGACATCAACGAGATATGTCGATCCGACCAAATCGCCGCCTTCGGCGAAGGTGGTCCCCACTGCCAAAATGCTTGCGGTGTGCGACGCAAGATAGGCGCGGTGTGCCGGTATGGCTGCTGTGCGCTCTGCCAGCTTTTCAGGCGAGATGGTGGTTATGACGGAGAACAGCATGGGACGTTCAATCCGTCAGACTTGGCGTGCTTTGCGGCACGAGCGGCTGATGTCGCGGCCCGCGCGTAGGGACCGGCGGGTTCAGCTCGAAGCGTGCGATCAGGGTGTCTCGCAACAACGCGATCTCGTCCGCCCCAATTCCATGGTCCTTGATCGGTTGAATATACTCGCCGACATCAGCACCAGAGAGTCTAAAGCGCTCAGCTGTCTCCCGCACATGCTCTGCCTTGACCCAATCGTCGTTCAGACCACCTGTGAATATCGCCTTGAGACCGGTAAACCGAGGCTCAACTGGCGCGGTTGGGAGCTCAAAACCCGGGAGGCTTCCGGTCAGCGAGCCCAGGAACCCCATTTTCGCAGCGCCGCACCACATGAAGTGACTGGCGAGGCAGGCACCCTGGCTGAAGCCGACTATGCCCTGACGGTCTAGCGCGACCCAGGCTGCTTCCAGCCGCGAGGAGATCTCAGCCAAGGCGGTGCAGGCGTCAGCCACAGACCTGTCGCCGTCTGGATCGAACCCGTCATATTTGGGCGAGTACCACGCCCCGGCGGGCGCTTGCAGGGCAAGCCAGGCGACAGAGGGCAGATCGAGCTGTCTCGCAAGTTCCAGCATCGCTTGCGCACGCTGGCCACGGCCGTGCAGAAGAATGATCGCAGCATTTGCCTGTTCGACAGGCGGGCCGGTCACGATTGTCCCATAGGGTCCTTCAGGGGAAAACGTCATCGCGGCGCTCCAGCAATATGGCGGCATAGCCGGTCCGCAAAGGCGACAGGATGCTGCATCGCGACCTGGTGCGCGGCACCCGTCACAACTTCGAATGCGGCACCTGGAATGAGAGCGGCGGTCGCGCGGACCGCCTCCGGTGGCACGGCGGCATCGTTCGCACCGGCTATGACGAGCGTTGGCGTTTCGACCTGCGGAAGAAGGCTTCTCGCGTCATGGCCCTTGATCGCTGCGACAGCGCCGGTGAATCCGGCAACTGTCGTGGCCAAGATCATCGACTCAGCAAGATCCAGCAGACCTTGGTCGACCGCTCCGGAAAACCATGCCGGATACACGATCGGCACCTGCGTAATGAGCCCGCCGCTGCGCACTGCGGCCACCCGCTTGTCCCAGATCGGCCAAGCTGGCTCTGGAACGAGAGAACCTGCTGCCACGAGTGTCAGCGAGATAAGCCGGTGTCCCGCCGTGGCGCCAAGATATTGCGCGACCATCGACCCGACCGACGTGCCAACAAGATGAACTCTTGCAAACGCGAGGTTATCCATTACATTAAGCACGTCGGCCGCCAGTTCGGCTAGACTGTAGTCGCCGGCACTCGGCGAACTCGTTCCATGACCCCGCAGGTCCATCGTGATCGCATATACCCCTGAAGGTAAACGACCGGCCACGTCATTCCAGGACCGCCAGTCGGCCAGCAGGGAAGAAAGGAGCAGGATCGGCTCACCGCTCGGCAAGCCAGTGGTATGAACACCGATCCGCGCACCATTTCGGCTATTGACTGCCCGATGTCGCCACATTCTCTTCACCCAGCCTGCGGAGTCATCCTTGCGATCAAATGACGATCGGATCGTTCATCGTCCGGAGGAGCTCGTCCTTTACACCTTCGAGCTGCGGCGCGACCTTGACCTCGCTGCCGAGCTTCTCGGGGCTCTCGTCATGGGTGAAACCAAGCGTGACCGAGGCTTCGAACAACACGCCGCCCGGCGTACGAACGTAGATCGATTCGAAGTAGCCGCGGTGCTTGCGATCTGAGAAATCGGTGTAGCCGAGGCCTTCCACGTCAAATTTGAGCGCGGCCTGCACGTCGAGGTCGGCGACTTCAAACGCGGCGTGATGAACTTGGCCTTCGCCAAGCGCCCAGGTGCCGGGCCTTTCGTCCTCATCGATATAGACGTCTAGCACCTTGGCCGCACCGCCATTGCCGAAAGCGTAGCGCTGGTAATTGCCGTCGCGTCCCTGGGGCTTCAGGTTCCAGGCATTGCGCATGAAGGAGTCCATCTCCTCATTGCGATTTAGGGTGGCCGTCCAGCTGTGAAAGCCCCGCAGCGCGACCTCCTTGGGCACATAGGGAGAGTCCCAGGGCTCGAACTGGCCGTCCGTGTCCTGCTCGATGATTTCGAAGCCGACACCGCAGTCGGGGTGCTCGAACGACAGATATTTCTGCCCGAACCGCTCACGCACTTCCGAGACGGTCACAGCGCGCTTTATGAGATGCTCCTGCCACCAGGAAAGCGTACCGACGGGTGCGTTATAGGAAACCGCCGATATCTGCCCTGCACCACGCTTTCCGGTGTAGCCAGCCTGGCGAACGGGGAAAGTGGTGTACAGCGTGCCCGGTTCGCCAAGCTCATTGCCGAAATACAGATGATAGACCGGCCGTGCGCCGTCGTAGAACATCGTCTTCTTGACGAGCCGCTGTCCCAGCGTCTTGACGAGAAGATCCACGTCGCCTTGCGCGGATCCGGTCGCGACGGTGATGTGATGAAGTCCTTCGACGCGTTCGGGCAGTTGCATCATGATCGCTCTCCACTATTTTCTGCGATTGCGGATCGTCTCTTCAAACCTGCACAACGATCGCTGCTGCAGCCTGTTTGAGGGATCAGGGAGTATTTGACAATTGGCGGACCTTCATAGATACAATTCAGATTGTGAATATAGATGACCTGGATTTTCGGCACTTGGTGCTTTTGGATGCGCTGTTAAAGCGGCACAGCGTCAGCGCCGCTGCACGAGAACTCGACCTACCGCAGCCCACCGCCAGCCATGGGCTGGCGCGCCTGCGCAAAGCATTGGGCGACCCGCTTCTCGTCCGGGCGCGCGACGGCATGGAGCCGACACCACGTGCCGAGGCGATCGCCGGGGTTGTTCAGCAACTGCTGGAACTGCGTCGCGACCTGGCTGAAGGCGGGCAGACATTCTCACCTGACCGTCTCAAGCGCGAATTCATCATTGCCGGATCGGACATCGCCCATCTTGTCGTTTTGACGGCGTTGCATTCGGCGGCGCGGTTCGAGGCACCACACACCAGCTACCGCGCACTCACGCTGAGCGGCGATGAAATGGTGAGCGCGCTCGAGACCGGGCATGTCGATATCGCCGTCGGCGCCTATCCGAGCCTTGTTGCCGGCATCAAGACGCAACGGCTCTACCAGGAGGAATATCTGTGCTTCGGAAAGGAAGGTCATCCGTTCATCAAGTCCGGTGAGACCGATGACTTCATGGCCGCAGATCATATCGTGGTCAGCACCAAGGGTATGGCCCATGCCCATCGTGCCGTCGAACGCGCTCTCCTCGACAAGATCCATCCCGATCGGATCAGGATCGTCGCGAGCAGCTTTCTCGTGGCGTTGGCAGCTTGCTTCGAGTCGGACCTTATTCTTACCGCTCCGGCTCGCGTGATTGGTCGGCTCGCCGAGGTCTACGGACTCCGGGCCGTGCGGCCGCCAATTCTTATGGAAGCATTTGAGGTCAGGCAATATTGGCATGCGAGGAACCAAGACGACCCGCCTCACCGCTGGTTGCGACAGCTCCTGCACAAGGTGCTGTCCGCGCGGATGTGAGAAAGCTGCCATCGACCTAGCAAAGAAAGCCCGGCCTAGGTTAAACCCGGGCCGGACAGATAGGAGCATCCGGAGTGGGATCAGTCCGGGTCGATCAGAATTTAAACCTCAAAGTCGCATAATATTCAGACGGCCTGTTCGGCACCGCGCTCAGCAGGCCAGCTCCATTGAGCTGATTGACGCCATTTGCGATGTAGCGTTTGTTGAAAACATTGTTCCCGCCAATTGCGAGAGACCAGTCGTCGCCGGGCGCGCTGTACGTGAGCGAGGCATTGACGAGGCTGACATTCCCACTGAACAACTCGGGCGTGTTTTCCGCATCCGCCGCCATGGTGGACTTGTAGGAATAATCCGCCCGCAGTGTGACCCGACCTTCATTGGCCAGGAAAACGTTGAACTCGGGAGATAGCGTCGCGGTCCACTTCGGGACACGCGGCAGCCGGCTCGCCAGCGTGATCGTGCCCGACGGATCGTTGATCCTCCGATAGTAAGCGTCAATGTATCCCGCCGACGCGCTCACGCGGAAGACGCGGCTCGGCGCGAAGATCGTCTCGACCTCGAAACCCTTGATTCTGGCGTTGCCGGCGTTCTCGAAGGAGGCACCGATGCCGCGCTGGATCTGGATCTGGATGCCCTTGTAGTCCGTGTAGAATGCCGCAGCATTGACTTGCAGCATTCGATCGAAAAGCTGCGACTTGAAGCCGATCTCGAACGTGTCGGCTTTCTCCGGATTGAAGCTCGGCGCCTGCTTGTCCGCAGGCTTGGTCGGATCCGGCGGGACCGGAGCGGCGACGCGGGTCGTCCAGCCGCCCGACTTGAACCCCTTCGAGAATGATCCGTACAGCATTATCCGCTCGGTCGGATGGAGTTCGATGCCGACGCGCGGCGAAACATTGCTGAACGAGAGCTTCTGCTCCCCTGTCGGGTAGAATTGCGACAGGTCTGTCGGATCCGGGAACAGAAATGCCGGAGTACCGAGTTTGGTGAGAAGCATATTGAGGTCCCGCTGGCTTCCAACGAGCGTCTTATCTTCCTTGGTATAACGTCCGCCCAGCGTGATCCCGATGAGATCGTTCACACGGTAGTTGAGGTGCGTGAAGAGCGCGTAGGACTTGGTGTTGAACCGATAGTTTCCGACGATCTGCAACAGACCGCCGGGAAATGCGACATCCTCCGATTCCCTACCACCTTCTGAGAAATAATACGCGCCGACGAGATAATCGAGTTTGTCATTGAACGCCTTGCCCGAAAGCTGCAGCTCTTCGCTGAACTGATGCTGCTTCACCCGGAATGAGCCCTCGAACCCCACGACCGGTGAGTTGTCGAGATCCTGTCCGAAACGGGTGTCGAGATTGCGATAGGCGGTGATCGACTTCAAGGCAGGTCCACCCAAGTCGATATCGACGGTCCCTGTGAATCCGAAATTGCGCGTGTTGGTAAAATTGATACCCGTGCCGTAACCACGGTTGAGGCTACCGGTAACGAAGCGGTTATCGATCGGAAGCCGACTATTGGTGGGATCGGCGTCCGCGTTCGCGCCGGCGATAGCCGGGAGGCCGCCCGCACGCGGGCCACAGGCGCCGCCGAGACCAATCGCGCCGAGCACTGACTCCGGAAGGCTGATGCAGGTATTATAGAGGCCGGCCAAAGTGGAGTCCGGGACGCCGTTTCCGTCCGCATCGACTGGCGTTCCGGCCGGTGACAACACAGTTGACCGTGTACCGAGAAGAGTGCTTGGCGAAGCGCTCGTTTCCGAGTTGAGATAGTCGCCCTCCAGCGTCACATCGATCGCATTGGTCGCGTTCCATAGCAATTTACCGCGAACGCCCTGTTCGCTGATGCCGCCTGCTGCGGTCCGCGAGGTATAATCGATCTGCTGGAAGGCTTCTGAAGGATCCGAAGCAAAGCCTGCAGCTCCAGGGAACGGGATCCGTTTCTGCCAAGCGTTCCGGTTCTTCGACGAGAAGGCAATGCTGCTCTTGAGCTTGCCCTCGACGATCGGGATGTTGATGACGCCACCGACATCGATTCGGTTGAAGCGACCGCCCGAGACCTGACCCATCACGCTGAAATCGTCTGTCGGTTTGCGGGTGACGACGCTGATCGCGCCACCGATGGTGTTGCGTCCGAACAGCGTACCCTGAGGGCCCTTCAGGATCTCGATGCGTTCCACGTCGAGAAGATCGACATTCGACCCGGCGGTACGCGCGAGGTAGACACCATCGACATAGGTGCCGACGCCCGGGTCGAAGTTGAGTGCGAAGTCGTCCTGGCCGATGCCGCGGATGAATCCGGACAACATCGATGGCGAACTGAAAATCTGCGACGTGGACGATAGCTGCACGCCGGGGGTGAGGTTCGCGAGCTGCGAAACATTGTCGACGCCTTTTTCCTGCAGGGCCGCACCGGAAAAAGCTGCAACGGCAATCGGGACCTGTTGGACATTCTCCGCGCGGCGCTGCGCCGTGACCACGATGTCCCCGATGCCGACATTGGACGCGGGGTCTGTGCTTTCCGCCTGAGCAGGCGCCACGGCTTGAGGCAGCGCCGGAGCAATCTGTGCCTCAGCGGGGGCCTGCGCGTATGCCGGGGTCCAGCCGAGCGCACCAGCCGTGCCGAGCATCAGCCCAATTTTGATGCGGTTTTTCATATTGTACCTCTCCCTCCCTCTTTATTTTTCGCAAGCTGGCTGGCTGCTTTGGCAGCCAGTGGCACTTGCGCGCTTTCAAACAGCGTTAATGCAAGAAGTCATCACACCTGACTTTCAACTCACGTGCAGACTGGATCTCGCTAGACTTACGACAGAAGCGACAGTCAGCCAGGAAACAGGCGGACTGAATCCTAAGCGTCCACTGACTGCTTCTGATCGCTCGCCTCTTCGCCGTTGGATTGCTCCTGCGCGATAAGTTTACGCAGCATGCGACGAGCGCGCACCGCGCCAGCATCGCCAGCCAGGAGCACAGGCCGCATGGACATGATGTCCCGATCGCCGACTTGCGCCTGTTGGAGAGCGATCATCGGCTTGTCCTCTTCCTCGAACGCATATTCGATGCCGGCGCGCAATTTTGCGGAGAACTCCTCATTGTCCGGATGGATGTCGCGCCCGAAAGCCCAGAAATAATGTGTGGTGTCCGGTGACTCCGGCGTCATCACGTGGATGGACGTGTGCATATGCCCGTCCTCCTTTGGCGTGCCAGGCTCGGCATAATAGCTGAGCAGCGACATCGACCCGGGCGCTGTCCACTGAACGTCCGTCCATGCGTCGAAGCGCTTGCCATGCGAGTTGAACATGTTGTTCATGATGTCCGAGATGAAGTCGTTAGGATGAGAGACATTGCTCCACACCGTGTCGCCATCCTGGAACACGTGCCTCTTGCCGATGGTGAAGGCCGGCGCGCTTAGATGTAGGCGCTTGCAACCGTAGCAGCTTCTGCTCGCAAACAGCGCCTTTTCCTGCCCAGATTACCTGACAACGAGCCGACTATGCTGCTCACGCTATCCGACAATGTGCTCGCCATCATCCGCGTCTGCTCGCAAACGGCAAAGGGCCGCTCATGGTATCTGCCAACTACAAAGTCGAGATTAGCAGTCATTTGCTGATGCGCGATGCTCACGCAGCTTTGTGGAACCCAAGATCAGAAAGTACACGATGGGGCAAACCACCATCAGCATCACTGCTGGATCGGTAGCCCATCTCGTTGGGCCATCGCTGTCCGGCTCACTTGCTACCGCGAGCATGAGCGCGATTGATCCTCGCACAGCGGCGTAGGTGGCAGGAACAAGCAGGATGTGGAGAAGCCACCCGTAGCGGAACCGCATGGCGCCAAACCAGCAGAGTACAGCTATGGCGGGTGGAGCGAGTGTGGCGGCTACGAAGCCGCAGAACCAAATGGCAAACCCTGCCGGAGTCAGCGTATCGCGATAGTAGCTGGCGATCCCATCCGGTCGCAATCCGAGAGCGACGAAAGAGCCTGCGACGACAACGGCACCCAAAGCCGTCAGTCCGACGCCACGCAATGTCCCGTGTCTCGGCATCAATCTATGCAATCCAGTAAGCCATTGATCAGGCTGCTCGCACTTTGGCTCGGAAGAAGGTCGTTTCCGACCCAATCAGATCGGGGTCGATCCCGCTCTCCTCGGCGGCCAGTTGCTGGATGATCCGCCAAATCTCGGGGGCGGTGAGGCGCGCGCCGTCGCGGGCAAGCCTGCCACGGTTCTGCTCCGTGACCAGTCGGGCGAGATCGCCGATAGTGTCGCACCTCCGAGGTAATCGCCGGCGGTCGAGGTGCCGTAACCATAGCCCCGCGTAGGCGCTCGCTCCAGCAGCGAAGATGCGAAGGGGAGGTGCCAGCGTCGTGAAGGCGAGGATCGCGACCGCGACAGCGAAGCAGAGACCACTGACAATCCCAAGCCATCCGGCTCGCGTCGCCGGCATCTTGAGGTCGGTATCGGCTTCCAGGTCGCTGAACGCTTGGCGCAGCTTCCCACCGATCAGCGGCGCCAACGGCGCATCCGGCCCGACGTGCCGGCCAAGCCCGAGCGCGCGTCGAAGCCTGTAGAACGTCATCTGCGTGGCGCATGTCGTGCCGCCCCCGCTGTAGGCTGCGACATGCGCGACGACATGGTCACGCACCTCGCCGAACGTTGTCCAAGGCAGGTTCGAGCGCAGGCGCAGATCGAAGGTGCGCTCGATTGCGAGGAAGAAGTCGGTGTCGTCGCCATCACCGACCCAGCCAACCGTATCGAGCACCTGCATGAACCCGGCTCCTCAGCGGTTCTGCAAAACGACCGTTTCTGACGAGCCGATCGCCTTGCTGGGCCGGCAACGTAAATCTGCGGGCCGCACTTTGTCAAAACTGTTCTGGAAACCCGCGTCGCAAAACGGTATGCCCCGCACGAGTTTGGAGAAGATCAGACGCTCATGCGGGTCGGCTATGCCAGGGTCAGCACCAGCGACCAGAACCCCGAGCTCCAGCTCGATGCGCTGCGGCGGGCCGGCTGCGAGCGGGTGTTCACCGAAAAGGCGTCGGGCGCGCGCGATGACCGGCCCGAACTGGCGCGCATTCTGGAAGACGTGCTGCGCGCAGGCGACACGCTGGTTGTTTGGAAGCTCGACCGCCTCGCCCGCTCGCTCAAGAAGTTGATCGCCACGGCCGAGGATCTGGAGCGCGAGAAGATCGGGCTGGTGTCGCTGACCGAGAGCATCGACACGACAACGCCGGGTGGCATGCTCACCTTTCACGTGTTCGGCGCCATCGCGCAGTTCGAGCGTGCCCTGATCCGCGAGCGAACTACCGCGGGGCTAGTGGAGGCGCGCCGGCAGGGTCGCAAGGGTGGCCGCCCATCGGCAATGCGCCCGAGCGACGTCGCCGCGGCACGGGCGATGATGAAGGAGGGCACGTTGCCGGTGCGCGACATCGCCAAGCGCATGGGCGTGTCGGTCGCGACCCTCTATCGCTATGCAGGCAAGCGCGGCAGCGGTGCATCGATCAAGGAGGCTGCAACAGCCCATGGCTGACCGGGCGAAGCGACCGCCTGGAGAGGCGCTGATCGATCTTCGCCGACGGTTGTCGCTGTTGCCCCCACGCGACCCCGGTCGCACCGAGATCATCGCCCGTGCGGCCGAGGCCTATGGCATCTCCATCTGGACCCTTTACCGGGCGTTGCGCGAGCTGAACCGCCCCAAGTCGGTGCGCCGGTCCGACCATGGTGCGACGCGGGTTGCCCCGCAGGCCGAGATGGAGCGCTACGCCGAGATCGTCGCCGCACTGAAGATCAGGACCACCAACAAGAAGGGCCGGCACGTTTCGACCGCCCGCGCCATCGAGTTCCTGGAAACCGATGGCGTCGAGACGCCGGAGGGCCTGGTCAAGGTAGCACCCGGCCTGCTGAAGCGGGCGACCATCGACCGGCTGCTCCGCTCATCAGGGCTGGACTATGCCCGCGTGACCCGCCCCCACGCAGCCGTTCGTTTTCAGGCGCGGCGATCCAACGAGCTGTGGCACTTCGACATGAGCCCGTCCGACCTCAAGCAGGTCGAGGCGCCGCTCTGGATCGAGCAGGGTCGCGGCAAACCCACGCTGATGCTGTTCTCGGCCGTCGATGACTGCTCGGGCGTGGTCTACCAGGAATATCGCAGCGTCTATGGCGAGGATGCCGAGTCCGCGCTGCGCTTTCTATTCAACGCCTTCGCCGCCAAGCCTGAGCCCGAACTGCCGTTCCAGGGCCTGCCGGTCACGATCTACATGGACAACGGCCCGGTCAGCCGGTCGCGCGTGTTCCAGTCGGTGATGGGCAGCCTCGGCGTGCGCGTCCTCACCCATCTGCCGCCGAAGGCCGACGACCGGCACACCGCGGCCCGCGCCAAGGGCAAGGTCGAGCGGCCGTTCCGCACGGTGAAGGAGGTGCACGAGACGTTGTACCACTTCCACAAACCCAAGGACGAGGCGGAAGCCAATCTGTGGATGCGGCGTGCGCTGGTCACCTACAACAACGGCGACCATCGTTCCGAGCCACACGCGCGGATCGAGCACTGGCTGCGGCACCTGCCCGGCGATGGCGTGCGGGCCATGTGTTCATGGGAGCGGTTCTGCGCCTTCGCTCGTGAGCCCGAGCGGCGCACCGTTGCGGGCGACGCGACCGTCTCGGTTGAGGGCGCTTCCTACGAGGTCGAGCCCGAGCTCGCCGGCGAGACGGTGACGCTGCTCTGGGGGCTGTTCGACCAGCAGCTCTTCGTGGAGCATGACGGCAAGCGGCATGGCCCTTACGAGCCGTCGCGCGGCGCCGTGCCGCTCTACCGCTATCGCAAGTATCAGAAGAGCCGCGCCGAGGAGCGGCTCGACAAGGTGGTCCGGCTCGCTGACCAGCTGGGGCTGCCCCGCGCGACCGTGACGGGCGGCGACCGGCCGCTGCCGTCGCTGCCGCCCTCCACCGCAGGGCTCGCGGTGCGGCAAACACCTTTTCCGGAGCCGGCGGTCGAGACGGCATACCCGACCGGGCTCGCGGCGCGCCACGCCATCGTCGACCAGCTCCGGCGACCGCTCGGCTCGCTGCCTGAGGCAGACCGCGCCTTCATCGACGCGCTGCTGGGCGAAACGCTCGACAAGACCATCATCGCTGACCGCATCCGAGAGCGGTTCCAGTCAAGACGGGGGACAAGCTGATGCTCGCCGACGTTCAATCCAGCTACGGGCTCGCCCGCCCGTTCCAAGGCGTCGGCAACTTCGAGACAGAGCATCAGCGCAACCTCGTGCGCGAGGTCTGTGCGGCCGTGCAGACCGGCAGGTTGATCGTCGTCTCCGGCCTGGTCGGATCGGGCAAGACGCACCTGCTGCGCCGCATCGAGGACGAGCTGGCCCGGGCGGGCAAGGTCGCCGTCGCCAAGTCGCTTGCGGTCGACAAGCGCCGCACCTCGTTGCCCTCGCTGATCGAGGCGCTGTTCTACGATCTCTCGCCCGGTGACCGTGCCCAGGTGAAGATTCCCAAGCAGGCCGAGCGCCGCGAGCGCGACCTGCGCGACATCATGCGCAAGGGCAAGCGCCCGGTCGTACTGGTGGTCGACGAGGCGCATGACCTGCACCACAAGACGCTGACCGGCCTCAAGCGGTTGATGGAGGTGGTGGCTGATGCCGGCGTGCTGCTGTCGGTCCTTCTGGTCGGCCATCCTCGGCTACGCAACGACCTGCGCCGCCCGCAAATGGAAGAGATCGGCTACCGCACGACCACCTTCGACTATGAGGGCATCGGCGCCGAACGCCGCGACTATGTTGCCTGGCTGCTCGGCGCCTGTGCGGCCGAGGGGGTCAAGGTTGCCGACTTGATGAACGAGGACGCGATCGACCTCATCGCCGAGCGCCTGCGCACCCCGCTCCAGATCGAGATGCACCTGACACTCGCCTTCGAGCAGGGCTTCCGCTTCGCTGCCAAGCCCGTCACGGCCGAGATCGTCGAGCAGGTGCTGTCGCGGGCGATTGACGACCTCGAACCCACGCTGACGCGCAACGGTTACGATGCGGGCGCGCTCGCCAGCCAGCTCAACACCCGGCCGTCCGACATACGCGCGTTCCTCGCCGGAACGCTGGACGCCGAACACACCCGCGACCTGACCGAGCGGCTCCGCGAAGCCGGTGTGCCGATATGATACTGGCTGTCCTCGCCTTGGTATCTCCCGCACGCGGACGCAACGCATGTCGTCTGTGCCACCGATTGTGGACGTTGCGCTTCTCTCATAGCCTGCCGGCATGAACAGGCATCTTACCGCAGCTTCTTTATCGATCGTCAGCTTGCTCAGCGCGTGCTCGGCCTCGGCCGAGAGGAGGTTGGAGGGACGAGTCTTCGACATCCCGAGAGCCAACGACATATCCGACAATGATAAGCCGTTCTTTCTACCAGCGCTCGATCCCAGCGACGGGTTCTCGTTCTACCTAAATCCGAGCGCAAGCTTGCCGGAGCGAAACTTGGTGGGCGTGGCAAGCAAGAAGCGGATGTGTGCCCGCGCAGCGGGAACAGAGGCGCTTGTCAACTCGACTGTCTGCGCAAGTCGCCCGCTTTCATGGCGCGGCCGAACACTGCGCAAGGTAAGTGATGGTGTTTTCTGGACATACCAGTTGCCAGCCGAAGCAGGTCAGAAGCGTCCTCCATCGCTGGCGAGTTGCTCCGCCATGGGCGGAGGCTCGCGGCCGGGGCTCTGCACGGCCAATCTGCCGTATGACAATCTCGTGCTGACGATTCACTTCCGAGACAATCAGGTCGGCTCGCTCCAGGCATTATACGATCAATCCGTTGCTAGCCTGAGGAAGTGGGAGCGCTGATGCTTACGGCAAACCCGGCGGGAACGATCGCTGCCAGACCGCTCACCGGCACTCCTCGCTATTGGCAGAAAGCGAGAACAGGCCTTCTCCGTTTGCGAGCAGGCGCGGATGATGGCGAGCACATTGTCGCATAGCGTGAGCAGCATGGCCCACCTGCTGTCAGCAAATCTGAGCAGAAATCCGCGCTGTTTGCGAGCAGAGGCCAGTATCTTTGCAATCGCCTACAAATATGGCATGACCGTGCGCTTCAAGTTCCAGTAATGAAACCGGAAC
Organism: Sphingopyxis lindanitolerans; assembly: GCF_002993885.1. Classification (NCBI taxonomy): domain Bacteria; kingdom Pseudomonadati; phylum Pseudomonadota; class Alphaproteobacteria; order Sphingomonadales; family Sphingopyxidaceae; genus Sphingopyxis; species Sphingopyxis lindanitolerans. The sequence continues at coordinate 7,529 of NZ_PHFW01000005.1, read as the reverse complement.
GCCGATAAGAAACTGTTGGAGGGATAGATGTCTGATTTGAGCGGCAAGACGATAATCGTGACGGGTGGTGGCAGCGGCATCGGGCGCGCCACCGTGGAATTGCTGGTGGCCAGTGGTGCCAACGTCGCGGTGGCGGACATCAACGACGAGGCCGGTGAGGCGGTCGTCGCTGCGTCTGGCGGGAAGGCCGCCTATTTCCGGTGCGACATCGCACAGGAAGAGGACGTGAAGGCACTTGTCGCGCAGACTCTGGCGGCGTTCGGCGGGCTTGACGGCGCGTTCAACAATGCGGCGATCCCGCAGGCCGGACTGCCGCTTGCCGAAGTGTCGCTCGAACGGTTTCGGCAGAGCATGGATATCAATGTAACCGGCACGTTCCTGTGCATGAAGTACCAGATCCTTGCGATGATCGAGCGCGGGACGAAGGGATCGATCGTCAACACCGCATCCGCCGCTGGCGTGGTCGGCGTGCCGATGCACGGCGAATATGTCGGCGCGAAGCATGCGGTGGTCGGGCTGACCCGCGTGGCGGCGGCAGACTATGGCAAGCACGGCATTCGCGTGAACGCGCTTGTGCCCGGCGCGGTGCGCACGCCTATGCTGCAGCGCGCGATGGACAATGATGCGGGCCTTGAGCCCTATCTGAACTCGATCCACCCGATCGGCCGTTTCAGCGAACCGCACGAGCAGGCCCAGGCCGCCGTATGGTTGCTGTCCGACGCGGCTTCGTTCGTCACCGGCTCCTGCCTTGCAGCAGACGGCGGCTTTACCGCGATCTGATCATTTTACGGAGCAGCCTCCATGCACAGCATCAAGATACTCGCGACGATCCCGCGCCGGAAGGACATTTCGGAACAGCAGTTCCACGATCACTGGCGCCATCCGCACGGCACACTCAGCAAGAAGATCGCGTGCCTGCGCGGCTATGTGCAATCGCACCGGATCGTCTCTCCGCTGCTGCCTGATACACAGCTGGCCTACGACGGCATTACCGAGCTGTGGTATGACAGTCTCGACGATGCGCTCAACATGGGCAAAGATCCCGCGCATCGCAAATACAACATCCCCGACGAACCGCTGTTCGTCGACATGGACGGACTGAAGTTCACCTTCTTCGAGGAGGACATTATCCGCTCGCGACCGGCGGTGGACGATCCCGATGATGCGGCCGTGCAGTGGTCGCCCACCGAATGGTCGGTAAGCGTCAAGATCCTGCAACTGGTCAAGGCGGATGGCAATCCGGCCTGGGCAGGCGATCAGGACAAGGCGCTGGGCGATCGCATCGGCGCGTTTCGGCATGTCCGCTCGTTCGCGATAGACGCGGTGCACAAGGGCACCTCGCCGTTCATCGGCGCGCGCGAACTGTGGTGGCCGACGCTATCCGATTTCGAACGCGGCGTGGCGGGTGATCGCGCGGCGTTCGATGCGCTCCTGGCACAGGCCGGCCAGCATTACACGATGCTGGCATCGGCCGAGCGGGTGATCTGATGCCGGCCCCCGCGCTCGACGAGGAGCCCGTGCTGCCCCCCGGCTTCGAGGATCTTCTCGAATTCGTGCCGCACTGGATCGGCGAGACGGCGCAGGAACGATGGGATATCCGGGCGCGCGCGACTATGGCGGAGATAACCCGCTTCTACGATGTGCTGCTCTCCCGTTCGGAAGCCATCCTCGACCATGTCGAGACCTTTCCGCTCGACGCGATGCCGGCGCCGACGCTGCGCCTGTTCAGGCTACAGCTGGCGCTGGCTCACGCGGCGATGTCCGTAGAATTGCACAAGCAGCCGCGCGCGCACAATTCGCCCTATCCGCACCAGGTCCGCATCCTGCGGACGGCAGAGCCAACGCTGTAAAGGAGTTCGTCGCATGAACGAGATGACCGAGCTTGCCAGCATCTGCACCAGCGATCTGACGCAAACCGCCGGACTGGGCACCGGTCCAGTCTCCTGCGAGCCTTATCGTTCACCCGCCTATTTCGAGCGAGAACGCGAAAATCTGTTCAAGCGCGCCTGGCTGACCGTGGGCCGGGTGGAACAGCTTCCCGAAAAGGGCAGCTTCTTCACCAAGACCATCGAGATCTGGAACGCGCCGATCGTGGTGACGCGCGGCAGCGATGACAGAATTCAGGCGTTCTACAATGTCTGCGCCCATCGCGGCAATCAGGTGGTGTTGACCGAGCGCGGCCGCGCCTCGCGCTTCTCCTGCAATTACCACAACTGGGTCTACCGCAACGACGGCAGCCTGATGGGCGTGCCAGACGAGGCGAACTTCTTCGATCTCGACAAGAAGAAATGCGGCCTCGTGCCGATCGCCACCGATGTGTGGGAAGGCTGGATATTCCTCAACCACCAGAAGCAGCCCGAAGTCAGCCTGCAGGAATTCCTTGGAGACTTCGGAACGCGGTTTGCCGGGGTTTCTTGGGAAAATACGGATACGTCACTCTATTTCGAGGCGCATCTCGATGCGAACTGGAAAGTGCTGGCCGATGCCTTTTCGGAAACCTACCATATCCCTTCGATCCACCCGGCGACGATCGGCAAGACTTTCGCCAGCGCGGTCAATCCGCATTCCCGCCCGCTCGATGCACGCTTCTGGGGACCACACCGCCAGTTTTCCACTTTCGGCAATCCGGACTACGCTCCGCCCGAAGATGCGATGGTCGAAAAGATGGCCTATGCGAACCGCGATACCGGCAACGTGCTGGGTGCCGCGGAAACGGCGGGGATGACCGAGTATCTCGATCATCCCGCGATCAATCCCAAGCAATCGAAACACTGGGCGCTGGACATCGCCGTCGCTTTTCCCACGCTGCACATAAACCTTTCGCCCGGCGGTTTCTGGTCGCACAGGTTCTGGCCGATCAGCGTCAATCGCACGCGGTGGGAAGCCGAGTTTCATGTACCCAAGCCACTGACCGGGCGGGAAAAGCTGCAACAGGAACTCTATATCACGCGCATCGCGGAAATCCTGCTGGAGGACGTGACGAACACCGAACGCACCCAGCGCGGCATCGAGGCCGGCGCATACGATACGATGCAGTTGCAGGATGGCGAAGTACAGATCCGCCACAACCTTCACCACGTCGATCGCTGGGTGAACGCCAGGACCGTGCGCGAAGCGCTGGGCATCTGACAGGCAGCGCCCTTCACTTGCCCGTCAGTCAAAAATGGGGTCCTCAATGTCCGGATTGGAGCAACGCAGCTATATCGTGACGGGCGCAGGCGGCAGTATCGGCCGCGCTGCCGCCCTTATTCTTGCCCGTCGGGGCGCGAATGTGGTTGTCGCCGATATCGTCGAAGCCGCAGCCGAGGAAACGGTCAGACTGATACGCGCGGAAGGTGGCAACGCCGTCTACAGCCATTGCGACGTCAGTATCGAGGACAACGCGTGGTCGACCGTGGAACTCGCCATCACCGAATTCGGTCGCCTTGATGGCGCATTCAACAATGCGGGGCTGCCGCCGGTCAACGTGCCGCTTCATCAACTGACGAGCGCCGATTTCCAACGATCCCTGGATATCAACGTGCTCGGCGTTTTTCATTGCATGAAACATCAGATCGCAGCGATGCTGAAAGCGGGGAGCGGCGGTTCGATCGTGAACACGGCGTCGGTTGGCGGCACCGTCGCGATCCCCGCACATGGCGAGTACATCGCAGCCAAACATGCCGTTATCGGGCTGACGCGGATCGCTGCCGTCGATTACGGGCAACAGGGAATCCGCGTGAACGCAGTTCTACCGGGCGCTATCCGCACTCCGATGCTGATGTCGGTGATCGAGAACGAGCCTTCGCACGCGGAATTCCTGAAAACCGCCCACCCGATCGGTCGATATGGCGAACCGGCGGAGATCGGCGAAACGGCAGCCTGGTTGCTGTCGGATGCCTCTTCGTTCGTCACCGGCGCCGCCATTGCTGCCGATGGCGGCTACACCGCAATCTGAACTGCCAGAACCGTTGGGAACCGGACTATGAGCGCAATACGAATGATGGCGGTCTTCGCACGGAGAGTGGGAATGACGCCTCAGGCGTTTCACGATCACTGGCGCTATCCCCACGGCTCGCTGGGACAAGGCATCCGGATTATCAAGCGCTATGTCCAGAGCCATCAGGTCGACGTCGATTTCCTCGATGCCGATCAGAACCGCTACGAAGGCATCGCCGAAGTCTGGTTCGACAGCGAAGCGGACGCTGCCGCCTTCGTGACCGATCCTGATTATGTGGCCTATGCGCTGAAAGATGAGCCGAATTTCGTCGACATGGACAACTTCTTTGCCGTTTTCGCACGCGAAGAGGTTCTCAAAAGCCGCGCCGAAGCGCTGCGCGGTGACGAGGCGGCCTATAACTGGTCGATCGACCGACGACCGAACTTCGCCAAGCTTACCCAGGTGGTGTTCGAGGAAGGCGGCACGGCCTGGGCCGGAGACGACGATTTCGCACTTGGCGAGCGTCTTGGCGCATTTCGCCATACCCGGTGCCATCCGATCGAAAAGCTCGTCCTCCCCGGCCCCTCGGTGATCGGTGTGCGCGAACTTTATTGGCCGACGCGGACATTGGCAGAACAGGGCATAGCTGCAGCAGGTGACGCTTTCCATGCGCTGTTTAGCCGAGCGCCAAAGGCACAAACGATCTTCTCGATAAGTGAGCGCTACGTCTGACGGTGCAGGTTAACCGCCCCTGCGCCTCAAGACGCTTCTCAACCAGACGCCGCTCCTGCGCAGCCCATGGTAGAGCCAGAATGCGATCCATACCGAGCTTCAGCGGCCCTTCCAGGCGCTTCTGCAAATAGCGGCCGATCTCGAACGGGTTAGTCTTCGCCTGCCCTTCCACCACGGTCTTGCCGTCGGGATCGAGAACACAGATGCTCGTGCTGCGCTGGCTGACATCCAGACCCACGCTGTATGTTGCTTCGTGCCGGATAGGCGAGCCGTCCGATCAGGCGCAGGATGTTGCGCTCTGCCGGCGATTGTGGCGCATTGCGCAGCCAGGATAGCCATGTCGCGGCCTGCCCCGGTCGTCGGGCTAGCAAATCGTCCAGACCCTGAGCCAGCCAGCGCGGACGACGGCGATGCTGGCCGATGCGCGAAATCGTCGAAGCCATTTTCTATCTGCTACGGGCAGGATGTCCCTGGCGGCTTTTGCCCGACAGTTTTCCGCCATGGCGCACGGTATACCAGTGGTTCTGCACCTTGCGCGACGATGGGGTATTCGAAAGCCTCAATCATCATCTCGTTCGGATCGATCGCATCCGGACAGGGCGAGAACCAGCACCATCCGCGGCAGTCATCGACAGCCAGAGCGTGAAGACCACCGAAGCAGGCGGACCTCGTGGTTACGACGCAGGCAAGAAGACCATGGGACGCAAACGCCATGCAATGGTCGATACCGATGGTCGCGCCCTTATCATACTGGTCCATCCTGCCGATGTGCAGGACCGCGATGGCGCGGTGCCCTTGCTCCAGCAGTCTCACCAGCGGCATCCCTTCGTCGCGCGCGCCTATGCCGACAGCGCCTACAACAGCGATCGCGTCCGGGACGCCACCTCCATTACGATCGAAATCGTCCGCAAATTCGCCGATCAGACCGGCTTCGTCGTCCATCCCAGACGATGGATCGTCGAACGCACCTTCGCATGGATCAACCGCAATCGCCGTCTGGCCAAAGACTTCGAGCGGACCATCAAATCCGCAACCGCGCTCCTCTATGCCGCCGCTGCCATCGTCCTCATCCGACGCATCGCTCGTTACCCATGAGATTCAAGACAGACTCTTAACAAAATTTCGTTACTTGACGGATTTCTTGGACTTAGGGTTGCAGTGCGCCGCATGTAGATGGCTGTTCGTGGAGAAAGACAACGTGATACGTATGTTGGGTGAATTTTGGCCAGATATATTCGTGATCTTACTGGTCTGTTCGCTCGTATCATTTGCAAACCAAAAATTCGGAATATTTGTCGCTACTCCGATAACATTGGGATCGACTGCATTAACGCTATTGCTCGGAGCCGCTGGGGCGACATGATTCTACTCTTATCTTCCTTTTGGCCTTGGCTTGTTCCAGCAATTGCGTGGATCGGATTTTTCACCGGTCGCTATTTTAGAAGAAAGAGCATAGCGAAAAACACATGATTGCCGCAACTCTGGCGGCTTCGCGCGCCTACGCCGGGCCGGGTTACTCCCGGCCGTGAAAGCGGCATCCATCTGCGGCCTGCACGTCAAGCGTGTCGGCGCTCCTTCGCAGCCGCCAACATCTCGCGCCGAAGGATTGCGTTCATGCGAGCCTGATAGCCCTTGCCCTGGGATTTGAGCCAAGCAAGCACATCGGCGTCGAGCCGCGCCGTTACCTGCTGCTTGATCGGCTTATAGAACCGTCCACGCTCGGCGGTCTTCCAGAAATCCTCTGTCAGCGTCGGGGCATCACTATAGTCGATACCGCTATCCGGCATCGCCTGCAGGGCATCCAGCTCGGCCTTCTGTGCCTCGGTCAAGGGGGGCAGATTGCCCGGATCGAGCTGGAAGCGGACGGTATCAGCGTCTTTCTTCTTCATAACGTCGTCTTTCCTTTCGATCGGCTTTTCGGGCCGAAATGATATGGATGATCTCCACATATTCGCCGTCGTCGTCATCCTCAGCGACGGTGTGGGCCACCAGCAGGAGTAAATGTCCTTCGACCAGGCCCAAGGTCTGCCATCGTTGCTCGCCGCCTTCGATCCGATCATGCACGCTAAGCGCAAAGGGGTCTGCGAAGGCGCTGGCGGCCGTCTCGAAACTGATGCCATGCTTTCTCAGATTGCTCTCGGCTTTGGCTGGGTGCCAGGAAAAGCGCATGGATAACATGACGGGAATATAATTATATTTTTGTCGTTATTCAAGGCGTATCCTTGACCGGCGCTGACCACCCGATCCGCTCCAACGTGTCCGTCAATGTTGATCGCGGCACGCTGAACGTGCGAGAAACCGACGCTTTGCTGGCCCCATTGGACAGAGCGGCAACTATCAACTGCATCTTTTCCGCGGCGATCGTCGGCGGTCGTCCACCTTGTCGGCCCCGCCGCTTTGCGGCGGCCAGGCCCGCCATGATCCGCTCCCGCGTCAACGCTCGCTCGTATTGGGCGAGCGCGCCGAACAGCGAGAACAGCAACTCGCCATGCGGCGTGGTGGTATCCATCTGTTCGGTCAGCGACCGGAAGGCGATGCCGCGTTCCTTGAGGTCGGTGACGATCGCCAGCAGGTGCGGCAGCGAGCGGCCGAGCCGATCGAGCTTCCAGACAACCAGCGTGTCGCCGGCGTTCATGTAGTCGAGGCAGGCTTTCAGGCCGGCGCGATCGTCGCGCGCACCGGAAGCCTTGTCGGAGTAGAGGTGCCGTTGATCGACACCAGCGGCCGTGAGCGCATCGCGTTGCAGATCGACCGGCTCTGTTGCAAAAATCGTGAAGCTTGAGCATGCTTGGCGGAGATTGGACGGACGGAACGATGACGGATTTCAAGTGGCGCCATTTCCAGGGTGATGTGATCCTGTGGGCGGTGCGCTGGTATT
>NZ_PHFW01000004.1 GCF_002993885.1 Sphingopyxis lindanitolerans | reverse complement strand
TTGGCATTGGGCCCTCGGCGCTGACGGAGGCCATGGGCATGCTCAACCACCATTTCGCAGCAGCCGCCTGATCGGCGCAGAGCGACAGCCTACCTCTGACTGCCGCCAATCTTTGCAACAGAGCCCCCTGCCGGGATGCCGACAGCGGCATGGACCAGTTCATGCGCGAGGATGGCCGCGATCTGTGCCGGCATGGCGTCGGGCGCATGGGCAAGGTCCGGACGGATGAAGATTTCAAAATGGCCGTCCGCGCTCAGCCGGTTATCCCAGCACTCGCCGATCGCCTTGCCCTTGGCTCCCGCGCTGGTGAAGCCGATCGCCACGCGCACCCGGTCGGGCAGGGGAGCTTCCAGCGCCTCAAAGAGCGGGGCCATGCCCGCCGCCACCCGATTGAGCCAGCTTTCCCGGTTGTCGTGGGTCATCGTCTCTATTCCCTTCAGATCGCCTGTCCGGCGATGGCCATGCCATCGGCCGGAACACGGACGCCCAAGAACGCCGGCGAGAGAGGGGGGCAGCGGGAATCGACGGGGTGGAGCGGGCGCAGCGAGGCCCAGCCGAGCGAGCCACGGCCCGTCTATTCCCGTTGCTGGGGAGAGGGGGGGCGGAACGTCCTCTCCCCACTGAACAAACGACATGCCGGCCAGCGCCGGCACCTTGTCCCCGAGATCCGCGCACGCGATCTCGCCCGCCATGTGGATCGTCACCGAATGGCCAAGACCGCGTGCGGGCTTGGGGAGCGCAGCGACTAGAGCCACGGTGCCGCGCAAGCGGCAGGCGCACAATGGTTGTAATTGTAGCTCAGTTGAGCTACATCGAACACGGATCACAGGAGGTTCTTATGGCCGCTACCGCTTTCGTGCGTGCGCGCATCGACGAAACATTGAAGGATGAAGCCGCCGCCGTCCTGGCCGAACTGGGGCTGACCGTATCCGATGTGGTCCGCATGACGCTCACCCGGGTCGCGAAGGATCATGCCTTGCCGTTCGAGCTGAAAGTGCCGAACGCCGAAACACGGGCAGCCATCGAAGCCTCTCGCGCCACGATGAAGGCCCGCCGCGCCCGTTTCACCGATCCTCAGGAAGTCTTTGATGCCCTCGACCAAGAAGCCCGCCAGCAGTAAGCGCGCCTCGCTCCCCCGAGAGGCGTCTTATGAAAAGCGGTTCGCGAAGGATTGGGAGCGGTTGTCGCGCAGCGGGCGCTACAACATGAAGCAGCTCAAGGAAGCGATGATGCTCCTCATCGCCAACGACGCGCCGCTTGGCCCGGAATGGCTGGACCACGCCCTCAAAGGCGATTGGAGCGATCATCGCGAGTGCCATATCGGCGGCGACTTCCTGCTCATCTACACGATCGAGGGAAATCTGGTGAACTTCGTGCGCGCCGGCACGCATTCGGAACTGTTCGAATAGCCTGCCGCTTCCTGGCGAACACAAGAAAAGCAAGCGAAGCGCTACTGTTTGGCTATCTTTTGTATATCGCTTGGATAGCGCTCGCCAGCAATGAAGGGGAAGCCATGAAGGCCATATTCATCCGCCACGGCGAAAGCACCGGCAATGCCGGCATGCCCTGTCACGATCTGGCGACGATCGAGGCCACGAACAGACGCGCCAGGTTACCGCGAGCTTGCCCGAAGCCGACCCCGCAGTATCACGTCACCTATACCCGCACCCGGCAGAGCGCCGCGCTGCTGATCGCGTTTCCCCGCCGTGCGGGTCGAGACGTGGCCCATAGGAGAGAGCTTTAAAACAATCCTGCGATGCAGCGATGGACGCCTCAGTTCACCTGACGCCGGTGCTTGCCACCATACTTCTTGCCGCAATAGTCATCCAGTTCCCGCATCTCGTTCACGGCGGCGGCGACCAGCGCGGTGGCGCAGGACAGACCGCTGTCCGGTGTAGCCATCCGGGCCTCCACGCGATTTCGCAGTTCCTCGATGTCGGCGCGCGACAGGACGTTCTTTTCTCGCAAATAGCAGATCAGGCTTTGCAACAGGATCATTGCCTTGTCGCCGGGGGCCACATTATCGTTGTTCATCATCTTTCCGGTATCCTCTGGAGCGACCGTATTCCTCGGCCTGTAATGAGAAGATGATATGATGCTGAACAATTGTCCAGTGCCCGGGGACCTTCAGCTCACCAAAATGCCAATCGAGCTGCGCCAGCCTTGGTCCGCGCGCACTGAGCAGGTCCTCAATTGCACATTGCGGCGAGTTCCCGGCGGAACAGCGACGCCATGTAGTGGCGCAAGATTTTGTGGTCTCGGTAAGGAAACAGCTCGGCCCCCGCTACCATTCCCCAGGACATGGTGATGATGAAGTCCACCACCGTTGATCTGTCCTGTGGAGATGCGCCCGGCGCCAAAGAGGCCAGCGCCGCTCCCAGGCTGGTGCGCAGCCGGACATCCGCCTTGCGATTGATCTCGGCGATGATCGGGTTACACCCCACTGTGGCCACGAATTCGCACATCATGCGGCGATTTTCATGCGATGGCTCATCGATGGCGATTCGCTCGATCCAGGCGAGGATACCTTCGCGATCCCCCACCGCGACCGCCGTCTCCAGCGTCTCTTCCTCGAGCCATTCAGCAAGGTCGGCTTCGCAGATGGCGGCAATGATCGCCTCCTTGTTGGCAAAGTCCCGATAGATCTGCCCCACCGCGATGCCGGATGAACTGGCGATTTGGGCCATCCCGGTCTGATGGAATCCGCGTTTGACGAAGAGATCGCGGGTCGTGGCCAATATATGCTGCCGCCGCGCCGCAGAGCGGGGTCCCCGCACTCTTGCGACCGAATTGTTTTTTGCCACCATACCTCCCTAGTGGATTGATCGGAACGAATGGGTAGTGTGCGTGAAGTTCTGCAAAATCGCTTGAGGAGCGAGGCGGTCATGGCAGGCTGGTGATGTTCAACGTCACCGAGGAGACCCGCCATGACCAGGACCGAGATTAAGCCTGCTGTATCCGCTGTCAAAGAGTTGCTGGCGCAGGAGCCGGATGCGCTTCGCGAGATTGTGCGCAGCGTGATGCAGGCGATGCTGGAAGCCGAGATGGACGAGGCGCTGGGCGCGGGCAAGAGCGAGCGCAGCGATGCGCGGCTCGGCTACCGTTCGGGGCATTACCCGCGCACGCTGGTGACGCGGGTCGGCAAGCTGGAGCTGCGGGTGCCGCAGGACCGTGCCGGGCGCTTCTCGACCGAGCTGTTCGAGCGCTACCAGCGGTCGGAGCAGGCGCTGGTGGCGACGCTGGCCGAGATGTATGTCCAGGGCGTTTCGACGCGCAAGGTCAAGGCGATCACCGAAGAGCTGTGCGGCCATGCCTTCTCGGCCTCGACGATCTCGGCGATCAACAAGAAGCTCGATGGCAGCCTGGCGGCCTTTGCCCAGCGCCGCCTCGACGAGCCGTTCCCTTATCTGATCCTTGATGCCCGCTACGAGAAAGTGCGCGAAGGCGGCGTGGTTGGAAGCCAGGCGGTGCTGATCGCGATCGGCATCGACTGGGACGGCAGGCGGCAGATACTGGCCGTGGAGATGGCCAATCGCGAGAGCGCCACGTCATGGAAGGACTTCCTGCTGCGCCTGCGTGACCGGGGCCTGCATGGCACCGAGTTCGTCGTCGCCGACGATCATGCCGGCCTGCGCGCGGCGATCCGCGAGGTGCTGACCGGCGCCGCATACCAGCGCTGCTACGTGCACTTCCTGAGGAACGCGCTCGATCACTTGCCAAGGAAGGCCGACGACGACTGCCTGCAGGAACTGCGCTGGCTCTACGACCGGCGCAACCTCGCCGAGGCCCGCGCCGATCTCGCCCAGTGGCTCGCCCGATGGAGCGCCAAATATCCCAGGCTCACCGACTGGGCCGAGGAGACGATCGAGGAGACCTTCTCCTTCTACCGGCTGCCACGCAGGCATCACAAGCACATGAAAAGCACCAACATGCTCGAACGCTTCAATGAGGAAATCCGGCGGCGAACCTATGTCGTGCGGATATTCCCCAACGCCCCCAGCTGCCTGCGCCTGGTCCGCGCACTCGCCGTCGAAACCCACGAAAACTGGCTCGAAGCCAACCGCTACCTCAATATGGACGAACTGCGCGAGCAGAAGAAAACCGAACTACGCAAAGCCGCATGACCAGCACCATGACCGCCAATTTGCAGAACTTGACGCACACAACCAACGAAGGTGCCGTCACGGTTGATCGGGCATCGACTGCGTGTGCGCCTCTACGATGATCGGCTCGATCTGTTCCTGGGCGGCAGTTATCTCATGACCCGGCCACGCGGTCGCCCGAAAAGCGCTACCGAACATGGCTATGTGGTGGATTACCGTCACGTGATCCATAGCCTCAGGCGTAAGCCGATGGCCCTGCTGCAGCTGACCTATCGCGACCAGTTGTTCCCGCGCGAGGCGTACAGGCTCATGTTCGAACGGCTGCTCGAAGCCATGTCCGAGCGTGACGCTTGCCGCAAGATGGTCGAGTTGCTGTCCATGGCCCATGAACGGGCCTGCGAGGCCGAGCTTGCCGATCTTCTCGCCCAGGACCTTGACGAAGGCCGGCTGCCTGACATCGCCGCGTTGCGAACGCGCTTCTCGCCCGATCCGGCCGCGCTGCCCGAGGTGGTGGTCGAGCTTGGCCCCCTGACCGACTACGATGCCCTGCTGCTGGGAGAGGCCGCATGACCAAGGCCCATAACGTCGATGCCCAGCGCCTGAGCTTCATCCTCAACGAGTTGAGGCTTCCTGCCATCAAGGTGATCTGGCCCGAGTTTACCGAACGTGCCGACAAGGAGGGCTGGCCCGCCACCCGACTGCTCGCTGCACTTACCGAGCATGAAATGGCCGAACGTGACCGGCGTAGGATCGAACGTCATCTGAGCGACGCACGATTACCACCGGGCAAAACGCTCGACAGCTTCGCCTTCGACGCCGTGCCGATGGTCTCGCGGGCGCAGGTCACGGCCATGACCTCGGGCGACGGATGGCTGGAAAAGGGCGCCAATCTCATCCTGTTCGGCCCGCCGGGCGGAGGAAAGAGCCACTTGGCGGCAGCCATCGGCCTGCAACTTGTCCAGAATGGTTGGCGCGTGCTGTTCACCCGCACGTCCGAGCTGGTCCAGAAGCTTCAGCTCGCGCGCCGCGAACTGGCGCTCGAATCCGCCATCGCCAAGCTCGACAAATACCACCTGCTCATCCTGGACGACCTCGCCTATGTCGCCAAGGATCAGGCTGAAACCTCCGTGCTCTTCGAGTTGATCAGCGCACGCTATGAGCGCCGATCCATGCTCATCACGGCCAACCAGCCCTTCGGCGAATGGAACCGGGTCTTCCCGGATCCCGCCATGACGCTCGCGGCCGTCGACCGTCTCGTTCATCACGCCACCATCTTCGAGATGAATGTCGAGAGCTATCGTCGCAGGGCCGCCCTCCAGCGACAGACAGGGGCTGGAAGGACCCCAAAATACGCGACAATCAAATCCATCGAGAAAATGTCGATCAGCGACAATCAGAGCGAAGAATCGCCCTTGCCAGCGACAATCTAACCCGGCACCATGAACCCGCCGCGACAATCTGTTCTCATCCTGATAGTCGCTGACCTCTCACCCAGATCGTCGCGCTATAACTACGTCTCAAATTTACCTGCCGACGCCACCCTCAAAATGCTCGCCGCGACGATCAAGGCGAGATGGATCTGCGAGCAAGCACATCAGCAGCTCAAGGAAGAACTGGGCCTCGATCATTTCGAAGGCCGCTCCTGGGTTGGATTACATCGACATGCATTGATGACAATGATCGCATACGCTTTCCTTCAAGCCCGCCGTCTCAAAGCAGCGGGGCGGAAAAAAAAGAGTCGGGGGGCCGCCGCCACAACCGAGCATGCCAGCTATCCGACAGGCGATCTTGAACATCTTCATAAGGCCTCCGCCACTTCGGTGCCCCCATTGTGAAAAGCTCCTCGTAGACAGGCCTGAACAAAAACTGCCAAAGTAGTGCTAGTCACCTGAATCTGAAGTTCGGCTCATTGTTTTTTGGCAGAATCGTTTGACGGCGGCGAGGATTTCGTCGGCGGATTTGACCCATTTGTAGGGCTTGGGGTTTTCGTTGTGCGCCGCGATGAATGCGGTGATGTCGGTCTCAAGTTCAGCGGTTGATCGGTGGACACCGCGCTGCAACTGCTTGCGGGTCAGTTCTGCAAACCATCGTTCGACCTGATTGATCCAGGACGCCGAAGTCGGTGTGAAGTGAGCATGCCAATGCGGGCGGCGTGCGAGCCAGGCCTTGATCTTTGGCGTCTTGTGGGTCGCATAGTTGTCCATCACGAGGTGGACGTCTGGCCCCTTGGGGATCGCGGCGTCGATCCGCTTGAGGAAGTCGAGGAACTCGGTTGCCCGATGGCGCTTGTAGCATTTCCCGATCACGGCGCCGGTGGCAATGTCGAGCGCGGCGAACAGGGATGTCGTGCCATTGCGGACGTAGGTATGGGTGCGCCGCTCAGGAACCCCCGGCGCCATGGGCAAGACCGGCTGCTCGCGATCCAGCGCCTGGATTTGCGATTTTTCATCCACGCACAGCACGATCGCCCGGTTCGGCGGCGACATGTAGAGCCCGACTATGTCCTGCACCTTGTCGACAAATAGCGGATCGGTGGACAGCTTGAATGTCTCGGACCGGTGCGGCTGCAGGCCGAACGCGCCCCAGATCCGGCGGATGGTGGTGTGTGACAGCCCGGACTTGGCGGCCATGGAACGGATCGACCAATGCGTGGCGTCCTTGGGGGTCGTGTTCAGCGTACGCTCGATCACCTGAGCTACTTGCGTGTCAGATACTGTTCGTGGCCGACCCGCACGATATTCGTCAGTCAGTCCTTCAATGCCAGCCTGCACGAACCGGCGGCGCCATTTGCCAACCGTGTGCTCGTGAACGCCCAGGCGTTCGGCGACTTCCTTGCTCTGCAGCCCTTCTGCACAAAGCAGGACCATCCGGCATCGATCAGAGAGTGAACGCGGCGCTTTGTGGCGGCGGACCTGAGCTTCGAGAAAACGCCGGTCATCTCCGCTCAAGACAACCAAATCCGCCCGTCTGCCCGCCATCACATTAACCTCCGTCTGATCTACAAGGGCTTATACAATGAAGCTTACTTCAGTTCCAGGTGACTAGATCAACACCCGTTCCACCTCATCGAGCGTCACGTCATCGGGCCTCCGATCGTAGAGCTGGGTCGTGCGCGTGGAGCTATGGTTCGCCATCGTCGCGGCCGTCTCCAGCGTGCCGCCGTTCTTCAGGTAAGTGGTAATCCCGGTCGCGCGGAACGAATGGTTGCCGATCGCCGTGCCGATCTCGGCCGCCACCGCGCGTCGGCGCACCATCGCGAACGCATTGGCCTGGGGCAGGGGAGTGTCGCTTAGCCGCTTGGTCCCGCGCGCGATCGTGCGGAACAACGGCCCCTTGGCTTGCGCGCGCAGCTCACACCCGTCGATATAGGCGGTCAGATAGTCCTCAAGATTATGGTGGCAGGGCATTTCGTGCTGCTTGCCGCCCTTTTCGTGCAGCCGCACCCAGAGACGGCGGTTCTGCATGAAAACGTCCTCGACACGCATGGAGAGCGCCGCGCCGATCCGCGCGAACGAATAGACCATCAGCCCGATTAGCGCGCGGTCGCGCAGACCCGCCGGCCCACCCACGTCGATCGTATCAAGCAGCCGCCGCGCCTCGTCGGGGGCCAGCACCGGCGTCTTGCCGCGCCGCTGACTATGCGCCGGCCCGCGCACCGATGCGGCGGGGTTCACCGGCATGACCTGGCCTATCACCAGCCAGTCGAACAGCCGACGCACGCCGGCGAGCTGCTGCTTGACGCTGGGCGCGCTCATCTCGCCTCCCAGCGCCTCGATCCACGCGCCGACGTGGAGCGGCTGCACGGCCCCAAGGGACGTGACCCCGCGCGCCGCTACCCAGGTCAGGAAGTCGCCAGCCGCGCGCGCATAGGCGCGGCGCGTATGCGCGTTGCGGATGGTGACGGCGAAAAACTCCAGGAACCGCAACCGCGCGCGGTCGTCGGCCGACGCGATCAGCGCCGGCAAGGCCAGCGTGGGCGAGGGAAGGGGGGCGAGCTGAGCCATTACCCCTCTCTCCGCCAGCGTGCGGGCGCGGCGCGCGGTTCGACGCGACGGCGCGCCATCTCCGCTTGCACCTGTTCATGGGGAGTGCCCGGCCTCGGATCATCGACCGCCGCCTGCAACAACCGGCGCAGCAACGCGTCGCGCAGATCACGATGCGGCTCCAGATCGCGGAAGTTGCCGACGATCGCGAACACCGCCTCCGAAGGATCGGCGAACATGCCGCGCTCGATCGGTTCCAACAGCCAGTCGGCCAGCGCCGGGGGCAGATAGGCCTCAAACCGCAACCCGCCCGCGCGGGCCTGCTCCCGCAAGCTCTCGGCCTGGGCGCGGGACACGGGATTGTCATACGGGTAATCATCCTCGTCGTGCATGTCGGGGACACCGCCGATCTGGGTCATGGCCGGCCCCGGACATGGGCGGCGGGATCGATGATCGTGATGGCGTCGCGCGAGCCGTTGGCGACGGCATCGGCGATCCCGAAGATCTCGACGCGACCGCCTTCGTTGTAGATGCGTCCCGCCACCGTGCCATGGATGATTGCGCGCGCGCCGGTCTCGATCGTCAGGTTGCCCGTAATTGTGCCGTGGAGGATGAAACGGATGCCCCGATGCAGCGTCGCATCGCCAGCGACCATGCCATAGAGGGCGATATTCTCCTCGATGGCGAAGGGGCCTTCGATCTTGTCGTGCACCGCGCGCATTATGCCGCCGCCTCTATGTCCGTCAGGGCAAAATCATTGCCCTTGAACAACAGCGGCTCGTCGGTCGCCTTGGCCAGCGCATAGGAAAAGCAGTCGCCAAAGTTCAGGCCCGCTTTGTGGCGGCCCTTGCCGAAATCGAGAAACGCCTGTCGCGCCAGTTCGCCATGATCGAGCGTCACCGGTTCGATCGTGATGCCGGCGCGGCGAAAGAAGGCTTCGGTCTGGCGCATCCCTTCGGGACCGAGCTGGCGTTCGATGACCATCGACAGCTCGACATAGCTGGCGACGCTGATGCGGCAGGCATCGGCATCATGGATGGCTTGTGCGAAGGTCGCCGCTTCGGGTTCGCGATAGAGGATCGCGACCAGGGCCGAGGTGTCGAGGATCATTTCGGCAGGCCATTATCGTCATAAAACAGTTCGGCATGATCGACATAGGGGCGCTTCACATGCGTGGCGGCGCGATCGGCGATCGTTAGCAGTTCCGCGACGCTCGCCTTGCTTTTCTGACGCTCGATCCTGGCGAAGCGCTCGCGCAGCGCCTCCGTCACCACGCGGGTCATGCTCTGGCCGGTCGCTTGGGCGATGGCCTGCGCAAGCCGATGGGCTTCAGGGTCTTTAACATTGAGGCTCATGGTCCGCCTTTCTAGAAAATTAGCCACCTTTCTACCATGCAGCGCGCCTAAGGGGAAGAGTGTATGATAAAGGACATTATCATATATAGGTCAGGGAATTTATCGGCGGACCGATCTGTAGGTTGTCATGATCAATAGCCAAGGCCCGTCGGTGGAACATTACCACCATTACCCTTGCTGGCCGCCGCCCAGAGCGACATACAGAGAGACGAGAGCATCCAGCTCGGCGCGACGCAGCTGTATCAGTGTCTGTTCCGCGATGAACAGATTCCGTTCGGCATCGAGCACTTCAAGGTAATTTGCGACGCCCTCGCGGTAGCGAGTGCGGGCAAGATCGGCGATCGCTCGCTGTGCCGCAGTGGCACGAACCTGCGCGGCGACCTGTTCAGCAAGCCAGCGGCGCCCGGCAAGGGCGTCCGCAACTTCGCGGAAAGCTCCCTGAATGGTGCGTTCGTATTCGGCGATGGCAATATCCTCACGTGCCTCAGCCACGCTCAGATTGCCCTTCCTCGCACCCCAATCGAAGATGGGTAGGCTGATCGAAGGTCCAAAGCTCCAGCTCAGTCCTTCGTTTCCGATCAAATTCCCAAGATCAGTTGAAGCGAAACCGATACTACCGGTTAGTGAGATGGATGGAAAGAAGGCTGCCCGAGCAGCACCGATATTGGCACGCGCTGCCCGCAGTTTCTCTTCTGCCGCCAATATGTCCGGTCGAGTCACCATCAGCTCGGAGGGTAATCCGGCGGCAATCACCGTTCCGTTTTTCTGGTCAGCCAGCGTCAGCGGCACCGTGAGCCCGACAGGAACGGGTCCGCCCAAGAGTACGGCCAGGAAGTTCTCACTCTGCGCCTCGGC
Organism: Sphingopyxis lindanitolerans; assembly: GCF_002993885.1. NCBI lineage: Bacteria > Pseudomonadati > Pseudomonadota > Alphaproteobacteria > Sphingomonadales > Sphingopyxidaceae > Sphingopyxis > Sphingopyxis lindanitolerans. Next base: position 171,221 of record NZ_PHFW01000004.1, on the reverse strand, counting down.
CAAGCGCAGGCTGGCCAACTCCGTTTCGGCTTGAGTCAGTAGCGACTCCGCCTGTCGAAAATCAAGAGCTGAAGTCACCCCGGCTTCAAGGCGACGCTCGGCTATGCGGAGGCCTTCCTGCCGGCTGCGTACCGTAGCTTCGGCAAGGGCGATCCGCTCGTCGGCTTCCCGGGAAGCAAAATAGGTCGAGGCCACATCCCGGATCAACGCGAGGCGGAACGCCCGTTCAGCCTGCACGGTTGCTAGATATTGCGAGCGCGCTGCGTCAGAAAGGTTGCGCACCCGGCCCCAGAAATCGAGCTCGAATCCTGTGACGCCAACGCCGATCGAGTAGCGGGTATCGGTGATCGCACCCACTTCGGGAATGCCAATCGCCGAACCTGGCGTGCGGCTGCGAGTCACATCGCCGTTGGCGCCGAGCGCAGGCAGCCGTTCGGCACCCTGGATTCGATAAAGACCACGCGCCTCCTGTATCTGCGCTACGGCAACGGCGAGATCGCGGTTCCGCTCGAGAGCGGTGGCAATGAGGGTCTCCAGTTGAGGATCAGCGAAGAACTCCCGCCAGCTGATTTCCACCGCCCGCCGACCGAGCACCCCGTCGCCCGCGTAGGAGGTGGGGTAATCCCGAGTGGTCGGCAGCGCTGGCCGCGCGTGAGGCGGGGCTAACTGGCACGCGCCCAGAAACGATGTCAGAGTGAGCACAAAGACTCTACGCATGATTGGGCTCCGGTTGCGCCTGACCGGGAGCAGCAGGCCGCTTCTTACTGAGCCAGCGGCGTATCGACAGATAGAAGAGCGGAATGAAGAAAATTCCGAGCACAGTGGCAGCCAGCATTCCGCCGACAACACCGGTCCCAACCGCGATTCGGCTCGCCGCACCGGCACCGGAAGCAATGAAGAGCGGTATCATGCCACCGATGAAGGCGAGCGACGTCATGATAATGGGGCGCAGGCGCAGTTTCACAGCTTCGAGTGTCGCCTCAAGCGGGGTCTTGCCCTCCGCTTCTTGCTCGATCGCAAACTCGACGATCAGGATCGCGTTCTTGGCGGCCAAGCCGATGATCGTGATGATGCCAACGTTGAAATAGACGTCGGCGGACAGTCCCCTCATCACCGTAAAGAGGACGGAGCCAAGTACGCCGAGCGGTACAACCAAAAGCACGGAAACAGGGATGGACCAGCTCTCGTAGAGAGCGGCCAGCAGCAAGAATACAACAAGTATAGACAAGCCTAGCAGCATACCGACCTGTCCGCCGGCCTGCTGCTCCTCATAGGACATTCCCGTCCATTCATATGCGAAGCCCTCCGGCAGTGCATTGGCGAGCCGTTCCATCTCCGCCATGGCCTCGCCAGTCGACTGGCCCGGGGCAGCGTTCCCGGAAATGGTCATCGAAGGATAGCCGTTATAGCGCTGGAGCTGCTGCGCGCCCGATGTCCATTCAACCTGTGTAAACGAGCCGAAGGGCACCATTTCGCCGGCTGCATTTCGAACCTTGAGGTCGAGCACGTCCTGTGGCGTCATTCGGTGAGATGCTTCGGCTTGCAGGAGCACCCGCAGGATCCGCCCTTCACGGTTGAAGTCATTGGCATATGCGCTGCCGAAAGCGATCGCGAGCGTTCCGTTAACGTCGCCAATCGAGAGGCCGAGGGCGCGAGCCTGTATCCTGTCGATCATGACCCGCAGCTGAGGTGCATCTTCCTGGCCCTCCGGTCGAACACCGGCAAGGATCGGGCTCTGGCTCGCGGCGGCAAGCAGCTGATTGCGCGCGTTGAAGAGCGCTTCAGCACCGTTGCCGCCGACATCCTCCAATTTGAAGGTAAAGCCGCCGGCGATGCCAAGTTCGGCGATCGCGGGGGGATTGAGGGCAAAGACCATGGCTTCCTTGATCGATGTGAAGAAGCCCATCGCCTTTCCGACCAAGGCTAGCGAGCTATTCTCCTCGCCGGAGCGCTCCTCCCACGGCTTGAGCATCGTGAACATCATTCCATTCGCTTGGCCTTGGCCGAAGAAGCTAAAGCCTCGCACCACAAACACGCTCGTCACAATGTCTTGCTGATTGTAAAATTCCTTCACCTGACGCACCGCTTCTTCAGTCCGCTCACGGGTCGCGCCGGGGGGAGCTTGTACAACAGTGATGACAGTCCCCTGGTCCTCCTGCGGGAGGAATCCACCGGGAAGGCGCGAGAACAAGATAACCGTCAGGCCGACCAACGCGATGAATATGGCGAGCCAGCGCAGAGGCCGCGACAATATCCGAGCGACGCCGCCTTGATAACGATCAGTCGTACGTCCAAACCAGTTGTTGAATCCAGTAAAAAAGCGACCGGTTCGCCGCGTGAGCCAATTCTCCTTGCGATGGTTTTCGGGTACGTGCGGCTTGAGAAAAGTCGCACACAGCGCGGGAGTGAGCGTCAGCGCCAATAGCGCCGAGAACCCGATCGAGACGATCAGCGTGACGGAAAACTGTCGGTAGATACCGCCCGTCGACCCGGGGAAGAAGGCCATCGGCACGAAGGCTCTGTTGCAAAAATCGTGAAGCTTGAGCATGCTTGGCGGAGATTGGACGGACGGAACGATGACGGATTTCAAGTGGCGCCATTTCCAGGGTGATGTGATCCTGTGGGCGGTGCGCTGGTATTGTCGCTATCCGATCAGCTATCGCGACCTTGAGGAAATGCTGGCGGAACGCGGCATTTCGGTCGACCATACGACGATCTATCGCTGGGTCCAGTGCTACGCCCCGGAGATGGAGAAGCGGCTGCGCTGGTTCTGGCGGCGTGGCTTTGATCCGAGCTGGCGCCTGGATGAAACCTACGTCAAGGTGCGGGGCAAGTGGACCTACCTGTACCGGGCAGTCGACAAGCGGGGCGACACGATCGATTTCTACCTGTCGCCGACCCGCAGCGCCAAGGCAGCGAAGCGGTTCCTGGGCAAGGCCCTGCGAGGCCTGAAGCACTGGGAAAAGCCTGCCACGCTCAATACCGACAAAGCGCCGAGCTATGGTGCAGCGATCACCGAATTGAAGCGCGAAGGAAAGCTGGACCGGGAGACGGCCCACCGGCAGGTGAAGTATCTCAATAACGTGATCGAGGCCGATCACGGAAAGCTCAAGATACTGATCAAGCCGGTGCGCGGTTTCAAATCGATCCCCACGGCCTATGCCACGATCAAGGGATTCGAAGTCATGCGAGCCCTGCGCAAAGGACAGGCTCGCCCCTGGTGCCTGCAGCCCGGCATCAGGGGCGAGGTGCGCCTTGTGGAGAGAGCTTTTGGCATTGGGCCCTCGGCGCTGACGGAGGCCATGGGCATGCTCAACCACCATTTCGCAGCAGCCGCCTGATCGGCGCAGAGCGACAGCCTACCTCTGACTGCCGCCAATCTTTGCAACAGAGCCGTTGGGATCATAATGTTGATGTACGCGCGCACGGTCATGGTAATTGCGCTTCTCGTTGAAGACACGATTCCCATAGCGATTGACAATGAACATGCTGTCGCCCGGCGGAATCCATACGTCGCTTGGCACGCTTACATATTCCAGCGCCTCTTCCAGCACGATCTCGGCGCGCCAGGCGCTTCCCATATTGCCAAGCTTCGCTCCAACAGCCCCGGCAATCGATACAAAGTCGCCAGTATTGGTCGGCACCCCGCAACCGCCATAGACCGGCCCTGTCTGATGGAGATTGAGCATTTCGCGATTATAGGTGAACCCGCCCGTTGCGAAGATCACGCCTTTGCGCGCGCCAAAGGAAACCTCCTTCCCGTCGTTCAGCGCCTCGACGCCGAGCACCGCGCCATCCCCGTCGGTAACCAGGCGGACAACCTGGTGGCTGGTGAGCAGGGGAATGCCATAAGCGTCGATGCGCGCCTTGATCTGGCGCATCAACTCCGCGCCGAATCCTGGCGACCCATCAGGCTTGATGGGTCCGAGGCACCGTCCGCGAGGCACCTTATTGTTGCCGTCGAGCACGCCATAGTCAGGCAGATCGGTTCCCTGGCCGTCGGGAAGGACATGAAAGCGGCCTATCTCGGCTGCCTTGATTTCCCGCAACATGTCCGTCATCGGCGACGCGTTGTCGTAAAACGCCTCAAGCAGTTTGTAGACATCCTCACCCAGGCCGAGCGTCGGTGAATTGCTGTCGAAAAGATGCGGATATGAATAGGCAGCGCAATAAGCCAGGAGCGAAGCCTTTGGATCCTCGATCCCCCGCTCCTTCAGCCTGAAATTATTGGGCACCCAGAAAGCCCCACCGGATTTCGCGGACGTACCGCCATATACCGGCGCTTTTTCCAGCATGAGGACCTTCGCGCCGTCCTTGGCAGCCGCAAGTGCGGCAACCGAGGCGGCCGCGCCGCTGCCGACCACGACTATATCCGCGATTTGGGTCCACTGCCGGCCCACCGCGGCAACAGCCGGAGCAGATGCCGCAGCACCCAGGGTGGAAACCGCCAGCCCCGCGCCGCCGGCCTGGATGAAAGCGCGGCGAGATAACCGCGATCGCTCTGCCGATTGCTTCAAGAATGCCCTCCACCGGTCGAACGACCCAAAGCCGCCGACCGTCTCTCCTGCGTCGAAGTCAATGCTCCGCCCTTCTTTTACCGAAGCGAGATCACGTCGCACCTCGATACAAGGAAAGGATAGATTACCAAATGGTCACATGTCAACCGCGCCTGATCTCCGCATCGGCAAGCACGAGAAGGCAAATGGGGCCATCCCGAAACATCTTTCGATGGGCGGCGCTCATGCTTCTAACGGACCAGGCGGGCGAAATTGCAAGCCCGATCGGCAATGCTGAATGGGGGGCCACCATTCGGCGCCAGGTGCCCCGGCGTGACTCATCTCCAATCGCGAGTCGCGTTGTGTTTGAGTTCTCCATCCATATAAAATTGGGCATCCACACGACAAGCGTCATGTGAATGCCCAACTAATCACTTGTATATATAAGATTATGCGCCGGACGGTGCGAAATGAATGCCGGGCGGTGCGAAATGAATGCCGGCCAGCGGGGTGAAATAGTTCGTGCATGCGTTGCGCTTAGAGAACTTCCACACCCCGTCACGGCGCTCATACTCATCCGTGAAGACCGCAGCGATAAGAATCGACTGATTACCTTCGACGAGATTTCCAAGGAGAAGGACGTCGCCAATACCATTTACCTTGTCCGCGCTCACAAATTCCAAGCGCAGATTGGTTCCATAATGAATACATTCGTGAAACATTGGCCAGAGTACGTTATTGGCCAAATCGAGGGCGCCTTCCGGGCCCTTGTAGGTGCCGATTCCCTCAATGGTCCACTCTGCATCATCCCACCAAACAGAAGCGAGACGGCCCTCTTGGCGCTTGTCTACGCCAATGAGCTTGTCAGAGTAGAGGTCCTGAATCGCGGCCCGGCTTGCAAGTCTGTCTAGATCACTCATTTTGTATCTCCTAGTTGAATATAATCCCGTAATCTTAGCAGGATCGAGGGCATCAAGGATTTAGGCCGCAGAAGACCAGCCGCCATCGATGAACAGTTCCGTTCCAGTAACATATTTAGCTTCGTCTGACAGAAGATATAGCGCCCCATAAGCGATATCGTTCGGCTCGCCAAGATCGCCCATCGGGATCTGCGCTTTGTACCATTCAACCTGCTCGGGCGTGACGTTCGCCTGCATCGGCGTCTTCATGCCACCAGGAACGATGGTGTTCACCCGCACCCCTTGCCCGACATATTCCAGCGCAGCCACCTTGGTCATCGCGCGTACCGCAGACTTGGTCGCCGCATAGCTGATCAAGCCAGGCTCACAGATGACGCTGACGAGCGAACTGATGTTTAGGATCGCACCATTTCCCGACTTCGCAATTTCCGGCGCAACCATCTTCAGGCCCAGGAAAAGCGCAGTCTGGTTGACCGCGATCATCTTGCTCCAGCCTTCGAGCGTCTCGTCCTGGATCATCGCGCCGTGGATGATGCCCGCGGTGTTGTAAAGCGTCGTGAGCTTCCCAAAGGCCCCAACCGCCGCCTCGACAGCCCCCGCCCAGCTCGCAGCATCGGTGATATCCAGCCGCACGATAGGGCCTCGCCCCCGCTTTCCTGAATCTCGGCCACGACCTTGTTGCCCATTTCGACATTCAGATCGGCGACGACGACCTTGGCGCCCTCCTTGGCAAAAAGCCGAGCCTGCGCTGCACCCAGGCCGCTCGCCGCGCCCGTTACGAGCGCGACTTTTCCTGCCATTCTGTTGCTCATCCTGTGCCTCCTAAATAGCTTGAGCGCGCAATTCAGACCCGCGTCGCTGAGGGTTCTTTTTTCCGATGCACAACAACTGGGCCGATCACCGGACCTTGATCCAAGCACAATTACCAGTTGGTAGTCAAGCTGGATTCTGAGGAACCGGACCGAAAAGTGAGACTAAATGTCCAAGTCCCCTGGCCCGCTAATGCTGCCCCTTTGCGCGCGGCACGCAGCCGCGCGCTTTCACTTTCTAATGCTGTGTTTTCACAAATAATATCAATGAGTTCAAACACCCACGGACCAGCCTCCGTCAATCGGCAGATCCACGCCAGTAATATATTTCGCCTCGTCAGAGGCCAGAAAAAGCGCGCCGTTGGCAATGTCGATCGGGTCACCGAGCTTTCCCATGGGGATCTGGCTTGTCTGCTGCTTCAGCACGTCAGGGGGGACATTCGCCGTGATCGGCGTGTTCATTCCGCCGGGCACGATCGTATTCACCCGAACGCCGCGGTCCACAAACTCCAGCGCCGCCGCCTTGCTCATGATGCGCACGGCCGCTTTGGTGGCACAGTAGCTGGCATTGCCGGCGGTGGGAAACATGCCGATCAACGAACTGATGTTGATGATCGAGCCATTGCCCGACTTCACCAGCTCGGGGATTGCCGCCTTGATTCCGAGGAAGATAGCAGTCTGATTGACCGCCACCATCTTGTTCCAGCCTTCAATGCTCTCCTCCTCGAAGCCGCCAGGATGAATGATACCGGCAGTGTTGGATAGAGTCGTAAGCCCGCCAAAAGCCTCGACGGCAGCGGCAATCGCATTATTCCAGCTCGCCGCATCGGTAACATCCAACCGAATGAAGAGCGCATCGCCACCAGCAGCCCTGATTTCGGCTACGACGCCCTTGGCCATCTCTTCATTGAGGTCGCCGATTACGACCTTGGCGCCTTCTTCCGCGAAACGCTTCGCCTGAGCGGCGCCGAGCCCGCTCGCTCCACCCGTGATGAGCGCAACCTTGCCTGCGAGTCTGTTAGCCATTCTTCATCCTCCGAAAATGCTCAACTGCGCGAATTGACTTCGCTTCAGCCTTGACCACATCGCCAGTGGCCCCATGTGCCTGGCACCAGCCTGAAAGATCAGAGCATACTTACCACATGGTTACAAGCCTGCTTTGCGAGAGGACGAAATGCCCTCTTGTCCAGCCGGGGCGAAAGGCGCTGGTTCATACTCTATGTTCTACAATGGCTTCCTTTACAGCGTTCGCGGCCTGCAATCTCCGACTCGAAGTGAAAAAGCCTACGCAGATGGCGCATGCCCTCCTTTTATCGAATCGCTTGGATCATGCAGGGGTTAATGATAATTACCATGTGGTCATCATGCCCATGGGCCAGATAAGGACTGCAATATGAATTTCACGATGTCGCCCGCGGAAACCATGTGGCGTGATCGGGTCCGTAATTTCATGAACGATGTGGTTCGGCCCCATGATGAGACCTATGCCGCGCAGCAGGCTAGTGGAGAGCGGTGGAAGACTCTGCCGATAATCGAGGAATTGAAGGAGCGCGCGAAAGCGGACGGCATATGGAATCTTTTCATGCCGCCGCTGGCCGGCCACAATCCCGTCGACAGCAGCTTCGAGTTCGTCGCTCCGGGCCTTACCAATCTGGAATATGCCTCCTGCGCGGAAGAGATGGGCCGCATCGAATGGGCGTCCGAGGTGTTCAACTGCTCCGCGCCCGATACCGGCAACATGGAGGTCCTGCACCGCTATGGAACTCGCGAGCATAAGGAGCGCTGGCTCCGGCCGCTGATGGAGGGGAAGATTCGCTCGGTCTTTCTGATGACCGAGCCGCGAGTCGCATCCTCTGACGCCACCAATATCGAAACCTCCATCGTTTGTGACGGCGACCATTATGTGATCAACGGCCGCAAATGGTGGTCTTCGGGCATAGGCGATCCTCGATGCTCGGTCGGCATTCTCATGGGAAAGACCGATCCTGATGCCCCGCGCCATGCTCAGCAGAGCATGATCCTCCTGCCGCTCGACACGCCGGGGGTTAAGGTTCTGCGAATGCTTCCTGTGTTTGGCTATGACGATGCGCCTCATGGTCATGGCGAAGTCGAGCTGAAGGATGTTCGCGTTCCGGTCGAGAATATGCTGCTCGGCGAGGGGCGCGGCTTTGAAATTGCTCAGGGGCGATTGGGGCCAGGCCGAATCCATCACTGTATGCGCACGATTGGCTTGGCCGAGGAAATCTTGAAGAAAATGGTGGAGCGGCTCCTTTCGCGCACTGCCTTTGGGAAACGCCTAGCAGAGCATTCCATCTGGGAGCAGCGGATCGCCGAAGCACGGACGTCACTTGAAATGACCCGCCTCCTATGCCTCAAGGCCGCCGACGTGATGGACAAGCTTGGGGCCAAGGCAGCACAAGCGGAAATCGCGATGATCAAGGTGGCGGGGCCGCATATGGCGTTGAAGATCGCCGACGATGCGATCCAGGCGCATGGCGGCGCGGGCGTCGCCGACGACTTCGGCCTTGCGCGCGCCTATGCACATCTCCGCACAATGCGCCTGGTGGATGGGCCGGATGAGGTTCACAACCGCGCGATCGCTCGCCTCGAAATGCGCCGCTATCGTCAATAGTTGAATTGCCGACCCTGTTATTCGGTCGCAATGACCAGCTAACGGCCTGCCGGTCGCGTTCAGGCGAACGGCAGGCCAAGCGCATGACCGACGCAGCGCCCAGGCGCATACGTCGGTAGCTGGCAACCCAAGCCCTACCGCATCAGCACCAGTTCCTCGGCCATAGAGGGATGCAGTGCTACGGTATCGTCGAACTGGGCCTTGGTGAGCCTCGCCTTCACCGCGATCGCGGCGGCCTGCAGGATTTCAGGCGCGTCGGGGCCGATCATGTGGATGCCGACCACCACGTCGGTCTCAGGATGGACGACCAGCTTGTAGAGCGCGCGCTCGTGGCGGTCGGCGAGCACATTCTTCATCGCCCGGAAGTCGGAGGTGTAGACCTTGACCTCACCGAGCTTGTTGCGCGCCTCGGCCTCGGTCATGCCCACGCCCGCCATCGGCGGATGGCTGAATACGGCGGACGGGATGCAGCCATAATCGACCCGGCGGGGATTATTGCCGAACACAGTGTCGGCAAAGGCCTGGCCCTCGCGGATCGCGACCGGCGTCAGCTGCACCCGGTTGGTGACGTCGCCCACCGCATAGATGCTGGCGCAGCTCGAGCGGTTGTCGTCGTCCACCTTGATCGCGCCCTTGGCGTCGAGTGCGACGTCGGCCGTCTCCAGCCCGAGATTTTCGGTATGCGGGCGTCGGCCGGTGGCGAATAGCAGCATGTCGGCCGGGATCGGCTCATGGCCGGTCATGTGCACCAGCAGCGAGCCGTCCGGTTGCTTGTCGACCTTCTCGAAGGCGACGTGGAATTTGAACTCGATCCCCTTGGTCATCGAGATCTGGAGCAGCCGGTCGCGGATCTGCTCGTCATAGCCGCGCAGGATCACGTCGGTGCGGTTGACCAGCGTCACATGCGCACCAAACTGGTGGAAGATGCCGGCAAATTCATTGGCGATATAGCCCGCCCCTGCGATCACCACGCGCTTGGGGAAGGTATCGAGATGGAACACTTCATTCGAGGTGATGCCATGCTCGGCCCCCGGAAAATGGGGTACGATCGGCCAAGCGCCGGTTGCGATCAGGATTTTGCCGGCGGTGATCGTCTGGCCCGAGCCGAGCAGCACCTCATGCGGCCCGGCGACGGTCGCCCGCTCGCGGATGATCTCGACCTTATTGTTGCCGAGCGTCTCGGTGTAGAGACCTTCGAGCCGCGAGACCTCGGCGAGCACATTGTCGCGCAGCGCCGACCAGTCAAATTCGCAATCGGGCACCTTCCAGCCAAAGCGCCGTGCATCCTGCAGATCCTCGGCGAAATGCGAGCCATAGACGAGCAGCTTCTTGGGCACGCAGCCCCGGATCACGCAGGTGCCGCCCACCCGATGCTCCTCGGCGACCGCCACCCGCGCGCCATAGGCTGCCGAAACCCGCGCCGCGCGCACTCCGCCCGAGCCCGCCCCAATGACGAACAGATCATAGTCGTAGGTCAACATCCAATAATCCCAACCAAGTAAGTGTTGTTTTTCTACAGCTAGAGGGCGCGCGCATCGAGTCGTCCGCCTCCATCCCCGAGCAGACCGCCGACTCCCATGCCGGCGATCACATCGCTATCCACGCCGAACCCAGCGAAGAGCCGCTCCAATATCAGATCAACTCCATTACGCAGGGGGCTACGTGCACAACCCGGCAACCCAATGACAGCCCGCCTGCGCAACCAACCGAGGCACAGGAGATTGCCGGGATCGACCGGCATTCCCACCCGCTCCACGCGCCCGCCCGCTTGTCGAATGGCCGCGGGGACCACATCTTCGCGGTCGGCCGTCGCCGATGCCGCCATGATCAGCACAAGATCCGCCTCCGAAGAGTCCGCGAGCAAATTGGTTAGAGCCGCTTCATCATGATCGCAGATCCACACATGATTCAAATGTCCGCCAAGCCTCTCGACTCGCTGCCTTATAACGGTTTCGGTCTTGGCGAGAAGCTTGAGGCTTACGCTGCCTAGACTGGTTTGCACGAGATTGACCGAGAGGGGCCCGAATGCAGCTATACGGACCTTGCAACCATCCGCGACTTGCCCCGCTGAGACAAGTTCGGCTCGGGGCACCGCATAGGGAATTATCTTGACGGTGCCTACCACGTCGCCCGCGCGCACCGGCGTCATCGGCGCGACGGCGGCGAATGTGATCGCCTCCGTTGCCCGATTGAGCTTGCCTATGCCGTCGGGTGCATAAACGAGAAGGCCGTTCGTCTCGGCGATCAGATCAGCCCGCCCATGGACGGGAGGTTCGGCGCGGACATGATCTCCGGCCAGCCTCTGCGCAATCGCCATCGCGACATCATTTTCACCAATATCGTCCGTATCGAGCCGAGCAACGGTGAGCGCTTCCAATCCCGCATGCCGGACCGCCGCCAGATCATCGCAATCGAGCACGCGCCCTTTTGGCAAGCGGCGTCCCGGAATCGAGAGGCTATGGGCCAGGATCGCACCCTCGGCCTCTTCCAGCGATACCCGTCCAAACCTCACTTCGAGCTCCGCAAGACTGTCGTCATCTCGGCCAGGATGGAAACGGCGATCTCGGCTGGTCCCGCCGCACCGATTGGGAGCCCTGCCGGCCCATGGATGCGGGCGAGCTCCTTATCCGTGAAGCCGGCGGCGCCGAGCCGCTCGAGCCGGGCAGCATGTGTTTTTCGTGATCCCAATGCGCCGATATAGAAGGCCGGCGAGTTCAGAGCGCGCGCCAGCGCCGGATCATCAAGCTTTGGATCATGCGTCAAACTGACTACCGCGGAGCCGCCGTCCGGGCGCCAACGATCAAGCGCTTCGTCGGGCCAATTCTCGTCTACAGGTTGATCAAATCGGGCAGCCGCCGCGAACATGCCGCGCGGATCGATAACGGTTGTCTCATAGCCCGCAAGGCGCGCCATCGGGACGAGCAGCTGGGCGATATGAACCGCCCCCACGATCGCGAGACGACGGCGCGGAGGATAGAGATTGAAGAACCATTCCTTCAGAGGGGCCGCATTCTCGCGGGTCGCACCGCTTGTCAGATCCGTCGCCAGACCCAGCGGCAAACCCTGCGCCCGTGCATCAACGATACGCTCGATCAGCGCAGGCGGAAAATGTGCCCCATCGACGGTCTGTAACAGGATGGAGATTCGGCCGCCGCAAGCAAGTCCCACCTCCCAGGCCTGCGCGTCAGCCACGCCATAATCCAGGCGACGAAAGCCGCCCCCTGCCGCAATCAATTCGAGAGCCTGAACGATGACGTCGCCTTCGACACAACCGCCGCTGACGGAGCCTTCGAAAATTCCGTCGTCGCGGATCACCAGATGGGATCCCGCCCGCCGAGGCGCCGACCCCCAGGTCTCGATCACTGTGGCAAGCGCGACATGACGGCCCGCCGCAAGCCATAGCGCCGCGGCATCTATCACGACATCCAGGTCATCCGCTGCCTCAGCCATGATCCCATTCTGATCCAAAAAATGCTGAACTTAAAGGATTACGGCCGGAGCGTCCGAAAAATCGGATGCTCCGGCCGTATCCATTCAATGCACCACCGGCTTCATGCCGGCAGAGGAGGGGAGATCCCAGGCCAATCTCGACAGACCAACCCAAGATCCTCCGATCAGCTTTAGAAACGGAAGCTGGTCTTTACTCCGTAGGTGCGTGGCATGGCCGCATACCGAACCGCCGTATCGTACAGGAACGCTACGTTGTTCCAGTAATATTCGTTGGTCAGATTCTTCACCCAGAACTGGACCTGCCATGCATTGTCCGCATCCTGAAGTGCAATGCGAGCATCAACGGTGGTAAACGGCTTGATGTAGGTTACCGCCTTCGTCACCGCATCATGACCGACCGCAGCCTGCGTGCTGCTGTTATAGGTCAGGCTGGCACCCAAATTCACTGCCAGGCTGGCGCCAAGCGGAACGGTATAGTCGGCGTTTGCACTCGCATTCCATTTCGGAGCGAATGGCACCCGGTCGCCGGCAAAGTCAGTAAATACCCCGTCGGAATTCAGACCGGAGTATTTTTTGATCTTCGCGTCGACATAGGTCACCGCGCCACTGAGGTTGAGGCCATCGACCGGCCGCCATACGATGGCCAGCTCACCGCCCTTGACGGTGGACTTAGGCACGTTGTCGAGTGCGAACACGGTGCCGAAAGGCGGCTGATCGAAGAAGCCCATCCGCTGCTTGTTGCGGTAGTCATAGTAGAAGCCAGCACCGGTGAGCAGCACCGAGCGGTCGAACAGCTCCTGCTTGAAACCCGCTTCGTAGGCAATGACCGATTCCTGAACGACCGGACGATATTGACTGACAGTCGCCGCCCCAATCGTTGGGAAGCTGCCTGCCTTATAGCCCTTGGTCACGTTCGCGTAAAATAGCGAACCAGCCACCGGCTTGAAGTCGACGCCAACCTTCCAGGACAGATTATCCTCATTGAGGTTGGTATCGCCGAGGATGCTCTCAAAGGCATCCGGCCGTTGCCCATTCTCTACACCGATAAGTGGATTGCCGTTGGCATCCGTCAGCGGGTCGATCGCACTGGTGCAGTCACCCGGCTGCAGGGGGGTCGATGCTCCCAGGCCCACCAGGGATCTGGCGAACGTGTGGATAATGTCGAACAGCCTGCGCTGGGCGTCGTCGCCATGTATCGGGTCGAAATTATTATCAAAGGTACAGCCGACGAAATGGCGCTTGCTGTTCGTATAGCGAAGGCCACCCTTCACCGTGATGGTGTCTGTCACATCGAAATCGACGTTTCCAAAGAACGCATAATTTTCGATCGTCTGCCGGCTGAAATCCGATGATCTGGAAAATGGCACCGGCAGCAAAGTGCTCGTCCCGTCTATCTGAGAGAAATTCGAGACGATGCTATCTCCATAGGAAAGCTTGCTTAGCTCATAGACTTTGCTGTGCTGATAATTAGCACCGACGGTGACCCGCATGCGCGATGCGGCGTCGTTCGACAGGCGCAATTCCTGGTTGAAGTCACGAATATATCCGTCGTTGGCGACATAATCATAGTCTTGCACCGCAGTGCCGTCATCCGCCGCCCGGCTATTACGCTTATAGTCCGAATAAGAAGTGATCGAGGTCAGGGTCAGATTATCGGTCACGTCATAGTCGGTACGCAGCGCGGCATTATACATTCTGTCGTCACGGAAAGGTTCAGCATCCGCGGACCAATCGGCGGCGCGCGCCTTGCGCGGCGCATATGGCGTCACCAATGTACCCGTTTCGAAATTATAAAGCTGAGGGCTCAAAAATTGCTCCTGCCCCGCCGTGGCAGGACGCAGGAAGATGTACTGCCCGATCTGCGGCTCGCTGCCGTCATGCCAACCACTCAGGCTGGCCATGAAACTGAGTCTATCGGTGGGCTTCCAGTCTAGAGTGATACGGCCAGCGAATTCCCGCCGCTTCCCGAACTCGTCACCTGGACGAGAGAAGTAATTTTTCTGCCACGATCCCGCATAAGTGCTGCGGCCAGCGAGCCGTATATTGAGCGTGTCGGTCACAGGTCCACTGATGAAAGCTTCGCCTTCAACCGTGCTAAATCGTCCATAGCCAAGGCTGAACCCGCTCGTCAGAGTGTCGGTCGGCTTGTTGGCGATGTAGTTGATCGCGCCGCCGGTGGAATTCTGGCCGAACAGAATGCCCTGCGGACCTTTCAGTACCTCAACACGCTCCATGTCCAAACCGACCCCGATGCCGGGCAGCGCGGAGAAGCTGAGAGGCGCCTGGTCGACATAAACGCTAACCGCAGGCGATGCCGCCAGAGCGGTATCGAAATAGCCGACGCCACGCAGCGTGAACACCGGGGTGCCGAATGCCGACCGCGCATAGGTCAGACCCGGGACGGCCTTGGTCAAATCCTGGACGCTGCTGATACCCTGCTTGACGAGCTGATCGCCACTGACCGCCGCAATCGTGAGGCCGACCTTGTTGATCGATTCAGCGCGCTTGCTGGCGGTGACGATGATCTCGCCGGCACCCAGACTTTCACTCTGCGGCGCTTCGGCGGCTGCGGATTGGGCAGCAGGCTGCTCCGCCGGAGCCTCGCTCTGGGCGAATGCGGGCGAACAGAAGCAAAGAAGCGCGACGCCCGATGCGTATAAGTTAATGCCGTGCCGTTTCGTTGTGCTTTCTGGTCTGACAATCATAACCATCCCTCCCTAGATATGACCGAAGTATCGTTTCGCGCTCTTAAACATTTTTTCTTCGGTCGCGTTGAAAAACTATCCGTGTCTCCTGCCCACTTCACTCCGGTGTCAGGACAATTATTTCGTTTCTATTCGGCAGACTGCCGCTCCAACAGCAGCATCATCACCTTCAGAAACCAATATTTCAATGAGAGTTCCATCGCACGGGGCTTCCACCTCGGACGTCACCTTTTCGGTTTCCACCTCATAAAGGATGTCACCGAGAGCAAAGTCTGCGCCCAGCTGTACGTGCCAGCGAGCGATCGTGCCTTCTTCCATGTTCATGCCAAACATCGGCAACTTAAGCGACATCTTCATGCAACGTCTCCATCGCGTACAGCCGCGCGGATCGCAGCCTCAACCATAGCCTCATCAGGGATCACCGCATTTTCGAGATGGGGCGCGAACGGGATCGCCACATCCTGCACGGTGACCCGGCGCACGGGACCACGCAACGAAGCAAAACCCTGTTCGGCGACGATAGCGGCAATTTCACTTGCGGCGCTGCATGTAGCACGCGCCTCATCGAGGATTACTAGGCGCCCGGTCTTGCGAACCGAGGCCAGGATCAGCTCCTTATCGAGCGGGAAGAGCGTCATCGGATCGACAACTTCGACCTCGATCCCCTCTTCGGACAATGTCGCCGCTGCGCGCATTGCATGACGCACCATCACACCGATCGCGACCACCGTGACATCGCGACCCTCGCGCTTCACCGATCCCTTGCCGAGCGGCACGACATGATCGCCATCGGGCACTTCTCCTTGCTCGCCGCCGCGGCGGGTGGGCAGCAGGAAGAGGACCGGATTATCCTCACGGATGCTGGCCTTCATCAAACCCTTGGCGTCGGCTGGCGTGCTGGGGATCACGACCTTGATGCCGCCAAGGTTCATAACGCCTGGATAGGGTGCATCGGAATGCTGGGCGCCAGATGAGCGGCCGGCACCTGTAGATGCCAGGTAAACGAGCGGCAGCTTGAGCTGGCCCGCCGTCATATAGCGAAGCTTGGCGGCCTGGTTCGCGATGGAGTCAAAGCCGGTATAAAGGAAGTTGCCATACATCATGTGGCAGATCGGGCGATAGCCGGCCGCTGCCATCCCAACCGCCATACCGGTCATGACAACCTCGGAGATTGGCGTGTTGATCACCCGCTTGCCCCCGAACTTGTCGAAGAGGCCGCGTGTATCGCCGAACAAGCCGATCCTGACATCCTCGCCATAGAGGATCACACGATCGTCGCGCTCCATTTCTTCATGAAGCGCTTCGTTGACAGCATGGATGAGGCGCCGCTTAGCCATTGGCGAACATATCCTCAAAAGCACGGGAGACAGGGGGAAGAGGATCATTCAAAGCATCGGTGATGGCGCTTTCGGTAACGCCCTCGACCCTGGCCCGGATAGCGGCCACGTCCTTTTCCAGATCCTCGGAGACGAGAAATTCTTCCAGCCGGCTAATCGGATCGCGCTGCTTCCAGCTCTCGACTTCTTCCTGGGTGCGATAAGGCGCTGCAAGGAAGCTTTCTTCGGATTCGACATGAGTCCGCCAGCGATAGGTACGAGCCTCGATGAGCGTGGCCCCTTCGCCTGAGCGCGCCCGCGCAACCGCCTCGCCAACGACCCGCCATACGGCGTGGACGTCATTGCCGTCGACCAGCGCGCCGGGCATGCCAAACGGTTCGGCGCGGCGCCAGATATCGCCAGCGTTCACCGTCTCATAAGGGGAGAATTGAGAAAATCCGTTATTCTCGCAGACCAGCAACAGTGGAAGCTTCCACAGGGCGGCGATGTTCAGCGCCTCGGAAATGACGCCCTGGCTGGACGCACCGTCACCGAAAAACACCACGGCAACCCGGCCCTCGCCGTCAAGCTGCGCGCCGAGTGCCGCACCGACCGCGAGCCCTACGCCACCGCCGACAATGCCGTTGGCGCCCAATATGCCCTTCGAGACGTCGGCAACATGCATCGAGCCGCCCTTGCCGTGGCAAATGCCGGTCTCTTTGCCCATGAGCTCCGCCGCCATAGCGCGCGGATCTCCGCCCTTCGCCAGGAAGTGACCGTGCCCGCGATGAGTGCTGGCAACCCAGTCGCTGTCGTCAAGATGTGCGCAGACGCCGGTGGCCACCGCTTCCTGGCCAATATAAAGATGCACATTGCCAGGAAGTTCGCCGGCTTTCCCGAGGTCACCAAGCCGCTCCTCCATCCTGCGGATAAGCAGCATGCGCTCAAAAAGCCGTAATGACCGTTGAAGGTCCGGACCATTCATAAGGACGCCTCCGTGGGCTGAGCCTGCGCAACCAGGCGATCACGCAGGATATTCTTCTGGACTTTGCCCGAAGCCGTGCGCGGAAACGCGTCGACCATCTCCACGCGCTCCGGCCATTTCTGTCGCGCTAGCCCTTGCTCCCCGAGGAAGCTGCCAATGTCGGCGACGGAAACGGGCGCATCCGCAATCACATAGGCGCAGACCCCTTCACCCAGCCTTTCATGCGGCATCGCCACCACTGCGACGTCGGTGATTGCAGGATAGCGATGCAGCGCATCTTCGATTTCCTGAGGGCTGATATTCTCGCCCCCGCGCACGATAACATCCTTTTTACGGCCGCTCACCGCCAGGAAATCGCCAAATTCGATCCGTCCGAGATCACCCGTGCGGAAGAAGCCGTCCTGATCGAACGCATCGTCCGTCAGCGCTTGATCGGTATAGCCCAGCATCACCTCCGGGCCGCGAACAAGGATCTCTCCTTCCGCCCCCTCGCCCAGCAACGCTCCCGTCGCTTCGTCGATGATCCGCACTTCATTGTTGACGATGCGCCCGTCCGTGGTCGCGCCAAGCTCAAGCTCTTCGACGCCCCGGACACCCAGCGTGACCGTTGGCGCCTCGCTGCTTCCGAAGGCGCGCGATATGGCGCACCCCGGGATCGCCTGCGCCGCCCGGCGCACAAGTTCCGGCGCAACCGGCGCCCCGCCGCAGATAAACAAACGCATCGTGGGGAGCAGAGCCCCGGCCGACACGACCGTATCCGTAAGTTCCCTGAGGAAGGGAGTTGCGCCAACGCTCATCGTTACGCCGTGCCGCTTGATCAGCTCGACCGCCTCAGAGGCGTCCCATCGCTCCATCAACACCGCGGCACAGCCGGTGACGAAACCCATTTCGAGCGCGTAAAGATAGCCGGTTATATGCGTAACCGGCGAGGGCATCAGCACCACATCGCTCGCACCAAGGCCCCAATAGTCCCGAGCGGCAAGGAGCTCGGCCATTAAGCTATTGTGGCTGTGCAGAACGCCCTTGGGATGGCTTGTCGTGCCCGATGTATAGAGCAGCAGCTTGACGGCATTGGGATCGGGATGGCCGCTTGCCACGTCAGGCGCGTTTGAAGCGAGAAGCTCCTCATAACCAAGACAGCCCTCCGCCTCACCCCGGACGGTAACGATGGTGGCAAGATCGGGAAGGCCCGCCTGAAGCGCGCGCGCCATATTGACATAATCGAAGCCACGGAAGCTCGTCGGCACGAACAGAATCTTAGCACGGCCGTCGCGCAGGATGTAGCCGACCTCCGCCTCGCGATAGATTGGGATGATGGGATTGCAGACAAAGCCGCCGATACAACAAGCCAGGTTGATTACCGCGGTTTCGAGCCAGTTGGGAAGCTGGAAGCTTACCACATCGCCCGGAACTAGGCCACGCGTGGCAAGTACCGCAGCAATCTTTCTTGCCTTGGTAACAAGATTACCCAGATAAAGCGAGCGATCGCCCTCAATAAATGCGAGCATGTCAGGCTTTTCGATCACCAGACGCGCAGCGATATCGGCGATCGACTCATTCCGCCATGCGCCTGAAGCTGTGTAGTTGTCGATCATCGCGTCGTTCAGACGGGTGATCCAACCGCTCACGTCCTTTCGCACGTCTATCCCCTCACTCGCGAAACACACCGACCACGAGCTTTCCCGATTCGTCTTCCGTACATGGGAAACTAGCCTGCCAACCCGCTCACGCAGGCCCCTGGCAGCATCCGATCCATCCGTTCAGCATTTCCGGCCGGATGGCCCCAACTTGCACGGCGCTTATCGTCTCTGCGTCTGTTTGAAACTTTAGGTCACCGTTTGGGCATTTGTCAATAGCCCTATGCGCCACAAACATCGCCAAAAAGAAGCTACGTAACGACCAATTCCCAACTCCTGCCCGCCGGCCACAATGCTGCAAGCGCACATGCAACAACTCACAGAGTAAGGACCTCTTCCAGCGGCGGCGCGTATTCAGCGCGCACCGCCGTCAGCTGGAGCGAAGCATCCGCCTATGCACTTGACCAGCCGGTCATTTTTTAGCATTCACGACCATTGGCATCGGCGCCAAGGCGCTTGGTTATGAAAGAAGGGAATGAGGTGACGACCCCGCGTAAGAAAACGCAGACCGACACTCCGCGGTTGCCGCGCGCCGAACGCGAGCGGCTTATCGTGGAAGGCGCCGTGCAATTCTTCGCGGAAGTAGGGTTTGGTGGTGACACACGCGAGCTAGCGAAGCGGCTGAACATCACGCACCCTTTGTTATTTCGCTATTTTGCCAGCAAGAACGCACTGATTGAACGCGTGTATCAGGAAGTATTCATCGGCCGGTGGAATCCATACTGGGAAATTGTAATCAGCAACCGCAATGTTCCGTTGCGAGAGCGGCTGGTAAATGTATACCAGGCGCTCGCCCAGACAGTGCTTAATTATGACTGGGTCCGCCTATTCATGTTCGCAGGTCTTAAGGGATCCGACATAAACGGTCGCTGGTATTCTTTCATGCAAGAACATCTCGTCAGGCCGGTTTGCGCCGAATTTCGTCACGATCTTGGCCTGCCTACGATTGAAGAGATGCCTCTCACACAGAACGAATCCGAACTCGTGCTTGGCGTCAATTCGCGCATCTTTTATCTCGGCGTCCGGAAATTCATATATGGGGTCGACACGCCTGAAAACGTCGATGCCTGGGTAGAGATGGAAATTATTCTGTTTCTGGATGGGGTCGTCAACATTTATCCCGGGCTGGTGGCTCCTCCCCAGCGCCGCGTCCGCAAGCCACGACTGGCCAGGGCCACCAAAAAAAGGCCTTCTCCCCTTGATGTAGCGTCGATAGGCTGAACCCGGCAAAACTTCCTGCTTTCAAATAAGTTAACGGCACGGCCTCGGCCCCATTGGGCCGAGGCCCATGCATATCGGGTGCCAAGCTCTGGAGGCGCAGAGAAGCTATCTTGACACGTTACCAGTTGGTCACTTAGTTAGGGCAATGATAGCGATGAGGATGGGCGCCACGGCGCGACCGTCCGGCCGCGGCTCTAATTAAGCGAGGGAGGGCAAGGGTAATGGTGCAGAGGCTCGACGTAGAGTTCCAGTCCGAAGGTGATACTGTTCGGGGTTGGCTCTACACACCCGACGAAGGCGGGCGTCGGCCCACTGTCGTGCTCGCTGGCGGCTGGTGCTATGTGCGTGAGGTCACGATGCCGACCTATGCGCAGAAGTTCGCTGAAAATGGCTTTAACGCGCTCATCATCGACTATCGCAACCTCGGGGTCAGTGGCGGCGACAATCGCCAGCATCTGGATCCCTGGGCGCAGATCCGGGATTATCAGAACGCCATCAGCTTCCTCGAGCGCCACCCTGCGGTCGACCCCGACAAGATCGGGGCCTGGGGCATTTCCTATTCCGGCGGCCATGTCATCATCCTTGCAGCGATCGACGAGCGGGTGAAAACGGTCATCAGCCATGTTCCCGTTATCGACGGATATGAGAATATGCGTCGTATCCATGGCGTAAACGGCTGGCGCCAACTTCTGAAGCTGATCGCCGATGATCGCGCGCTACGTTATGAAAAGCCCGGTGAGCAACTCTATTTGCCGCACGCCACCATTGATTACGTCAATGACATTCCTTGCTGGCCGGTGCCGGAAGCGGAAATTGTCTTTAACGAGATCAAGAAAAATGACGCGCCGCTCTATCAGAACAAGAGCACTGTCGAATCGGTCGAATTGCTCCTAAATTACAATGTGAACAGCTTTGTTGGTCGCGTCATCAACACACCTGTCATGATGGTGGTTGCCGAAGGGGACGATATTACCCTATGGGATCTTGAAATCGATACGTTCAATGCCATTCCTTGCCCCCGCAAGGAACTTGTGGTGTTGCCGCACACGACCCACATAACGCTCTATTCCGACAAGGCGAGAGGCATGATGGCCGCCGAGGCGGGACTGAGGTGGCTCAACGAGACGCTCCGCTAAGGCGAACGCTTTTCACGGCCGCCTGCGGGGTAGCCAAAGAGATATCCTCTGCGGAAAACAGGACCGGTGATCATGTCCGAAGTATATCCTCTCCAGGACCGTATCGCATTGGTGACCGGCGCATCGAGCGGTCTTGGGCGCCATTTCGGACTGCTGCTCGCGGCGAACGGCGCACATGTCGCCCTCGCGGCGCGCAGCATCGACCGGGTCGCGGACACGGCAAAGGCGATTACCGACCAAGGCGGCAAAGCACTTGCCGTAGCGCTCGATGTTACCGATCGGGCCAGCGTTGATGCGGCCGTCGCACGGATCGAGGACGAGCTCGGCCCGATCCAGATCCTTGTCAACAATGCCGGCGTCGCGGCGACCGCGCCTTTTCTCGATATGACGGAACAAGATTGGGCACAGGTTCTCGATACCAACCTGACCGGCGTCTGGCGCGTCGGCCAGGCCGTTGCCCGCCGCATGGCCCCTCTTGGGCGAGGCAGCATTATCAACATAAGCTCAATGGCTCTGTTGCAAAGATTGGCGGCAGTCAGAGGTAGGCTGTCGCTCTGCGCCGATCAGGCGGCTGCTGCGAAATGGTGGTTGAGCATGCCCATGGCCTCCGTCAGCGCCGAGGGCCCAATGCCAAAAGCTCTCTCCACAAGGCGCACCTCGCCCCTGATGCCGGGCTGCAGGCACCAGGGGCGAGCCTGTCCTTTGCGCAGGGCTCGCATGACTTCGAATCCCTTGATCGTGGCATAGGCCGTGGGGATCGATTTGAAACCGCGCACCGGCTTGATCAGTATCTTGAGCTTTCCGTGATCGGCCTCGATCACGTTATTGAGATACTTCACCTGCCGGTGGGCCGTCTCCCGGTCCAGCTTTCCTTCGCGCTTCAATTCGGTGATCGCTGCACCATAGCTCGGCGCTTTGTCGGTATTGAGCGTGGCAGGCTTTTCCCAGTGCTTCAGGCCTCGCAGGGCCTTGCCCAGGAACCGCTTCGCTGCCTTGGCGCTGCGGGTCGGCGACAGGTAGAAATCGATCGTGTCGCCCCGCTTGTCGACTGCCCGGTACAGGTAGGTCCACTTGCCCCGCACCTTGACGTAGGTTTCATCCAGGCGCCAGCTCGGATCAAAGCCACGCCGCCAGAACCAGCGCAGCCGCTTCTCCATCTCCGGGGCGTAGCACTGGACCCAGCGATAGATCGTCGTATGGTCGACCGAAATGCCGCGTTCCGCCAGCATTTCCTCAAGGTCGCGATAGCTGATCGGATAGCGACAATACCAGCGCACCGCCCACAGGATCACATCACCCTGGAAATGGCGCCACTTGAAATCCGTCATCGTTCCGTCCGTCCAATCTCCGCCAAGCATGCTCAAGCTTCACGATTTTTGCAACAGAGCCCCAGCACTTGCTCGGTGCGCCCCAGCGTCGGCTCGTAATCGGGAATCTCGATATTCTCGCGCGCGGCGGTCAGCCCCTCGATCGCGGCGCGCAGCAACGCCACCTCGCCATGCACCGACGCCAACCGATCCTCGACCCGCGCGAACGCCAGCGCCGGATCGTCAGCGTCGCCAAAACTATCATCCTCTTCCCGCATCGCCGCCTCCGTCCGTCTATATTTGACAATTTTTCACAACATCCAACGAAATCAAATGATAAGGCGGCGCGCGACCCGAAAGTCTCAATAGCGACTCTCTTGAGACTTACTGGCCTGCCAGTCGTGGGACTGGCAGGCCATTTTTCCGGTCGGCCAATTACCGGCTAAGGCCACGATCGCGGCCAATCCCAAGTTCGTGCGTCAACTGGTGGCTAAGGTCGCGCCCGCGCCCCATGCCCATCTCAAGCCCCAGCTCGCGCTCACGGCCGCGCAGGATCGATTCCACCTGGGGATCGCGCTCAAGGCTTTTCGCCATGCCCGCCATTTCCTTGCCCGCCTTCTCGCGGCCCGTCATGTCGCCGGCGCGATAAAGCCGGTCACGGTCCTGGGAGAGCTGTTGCCAGCGTTCCACGAACCGATCGGCGCGCAAGTTCGGATCGGCCCGCACCTTGGCCTCCTGCGCCATCGCATCCATCATCGGGCCGCTGCGCCCCGCCGCCGCCTCATGGAGCAAGCCGGGTTCGCGCTGGAACGCCGATGCCATATCGCGCGAAGCCCCCGCCCTGATCTGGTCCAGCGCCTCGGTCGCGCGCTCGAGCGCGACCTTCTGATGCTCCAATACCGGCCCGCCCGATGCGCGGGCCTGCAACACCGCCTCGGCCGAACGCGAGGCCCGCTCGACCGCGCGCCGGAAATCATGGGTAAGGCCCTGCTCGGCACGCGCCGGGGCTTCCTTCGCCGGCGTCGGCGTGCGCGACGACAGTTTCAGCCCATCGAACATGCCCCGCTTGGGAGCCGCTTTTTCCTTCGCGCCCTGCGCTGGCTCGGCCGCCTTCGCCGGCTCGGCCGACAGCTTCAAGCCGTCGAACATGCCGCGCCGCGGCTGTCGCTCGGCCGCGGCCTTCGCATCCCCTGCGCCGCGGCCCTCGCCGATCTCGCGTGGGCGTGGATCTCCGCCCATCTGGCGCATGGTGCCAGCACGCGGGCCAAGAAGCTCCACACCCTTGCGCTCGGGCGCATCCGGCAATCGGATCTCGCCCGACAGACCGCGCCGATCGGCGAACGATTGCGCCTCGGCGTCGCGGTCCCGATACATGGGATAATCCGACGCCATATCCTTCGCCCGCTCGCGCGACAGCGTGCGGACAAGCCGCCGATCGTCGGCGAAGTCGTCGCGGCCATAGTGGAGCTGCACGCCCTCACGGTGCCGCGACAGCGCCACATAGGCCGCATGGCGGTCCATCCCCGGCGTCGCCAGCACATGCCCCTGATCGACCGTCACGCCCTGCGATTTGTGGATGGTCGCGGCATAGCCATGATCGACATGGGCATAGTCCTTGAGGTCGAACGCCACCTGTCGGCCATCATCGAGCCGCACCGCCATGCTGTCGGGCGACACGCGCTCGACCTTCCCCAGCGTGCCGTTCTTCACGCCTAGCCCGCGCTCGTTTTTCAGGAACATGATGCGGTCGCCGGTCGCGAACTCGCGCGCGCCCCGCTCGGCCGAAATCCGCACGTCCTGCCCCAGCTCGCCGGCTTCGCGCAGCCGATCGCGCGCGGCCTGGTTCAAATCACGAACCTCGGCATTGGTGTGGGTGAGGATGATCCGCGTCTTTTCGGGATCGGCAAGCCGCTGCGCGTCCCATGTGTCGATCAGCTCGGCCCGCGCAGCCTCGCGCGTCTCGGCCGCGTGGACCATGCCATGCTCGGCATAGGCATGGATCGCCTCGCCGGTCCTGCCCGTCGCCAGCGCCCGCGTGGCGTCCTTCTGCCAGTCCTCATGCTGCCGGCGAACCTCGCTGATCTCGGCCGCGCCGTGGCGCTCGGCAAGGGACCGGAACGCCGCCCCGGCCTCGATCGCCTGCAACTGCTCGGGATCGCCGACAAGGACCACCTTCGCGCCGGCCCTTTCGGCCTCGGACAATACGCGCTCCATCTGGCGCGTGCCGATCATGCCCGCCTCGTCGATCACCAGCACGTCGCGCGGGCCTAGCAGCTCGCGGCCCTGGTCCCACTGATATTCCATGCTCGCGATCGTGCGGGACTGGATGCCGGAACCGCCCTCAAGCCCCTCGGCCGCGATGCCGGACAAGGCCGCGCCGCGCACCTGATAGCCGGCGCGCTCCCATTCGTCGCGCGCCACGCCCAACATGGTCGATTTGCCGGTGCCGGCATAGCCGACGACGATTGCCAGGTCGTTCTTGCCGGTGATATGCGCCAGGGCGTCCTTTTGCTGGCTTCCCAGCGCAAGGCTTCCACTCTCGGCGGTGTCTCGCCCCCCCATTTGAGACGCCGCCGAGAGACCATGCCCCGCCCGATCCGCAAGCCGATCGCCGGCCTGGCTCAACCGCTGCTCGGTGTCGATCATGTCGCGCGACGTGAACCGATCCTCGCCGCGCCCGTCCTTCCCCAGCGCCACCAGCTCGGGCGAGGTCCGCACCGCGCTCATCACCTGGTCGAACTGATCCTTGCCGTCGCTGTGCCGGAACGCGAACTGCGCCAGGTCGCGCCGCGTGAACGTCGCCTGCTGGCGCGTGATCGCGTCCAGCGCGATCTCGGGCCGCGCAATGATCTTCTCGCCATTTTCGCGCGCGATCCGGGCATGGTCCTCGACCCGCTCGGCCTCAAGCCCTTGTTCGGGCATCCGCGATGCAGCCGGCCCGATCTTGTGTTGCGGCTCAAGGTCGATCCCCTGCGCCGCCAACGTGCGATGGTCGATCCGCGCGTCAATATCCAGCTCGGCAAGGCGCTGGTTCACATGGTCGGCCCACGCCTCGCGCCACTCCTTCAGGAGCGCCGTGCTGTTCCACTCGACTACCTTCTTGCCGAAGCCGTCCGGGCTGATTTCACGCATCGACAACATGACATGCGCGTGCGGCTTGGGCTGGCCGTCCTTGCCCATGTCCCAATGCACATTGAGGTCGGCCACCATGCCGCGTTCGACGAACTGCTTTTCGACGAACTCGCGGGCGAGCTGGACGCCCTGCTGCTGGTTCAGCTCGCGCGGAATCGAGAACTCGACTTCGCGGGCAAGTTGCGCGTCCTTGCGCTTCTCGCCGGCCTCCACCTCGTTCCACAAGGTCGCGCGATCGTTTAAACGCTCCGGCGCACCTTCGGGCAGCATGATTTCCGAATGGACGACGCCGGCCTTGTTCGAGAAATCATGATCGCGCCCGAGTCGGTCATCGTGCAGCCGCTCCGCCGCACGATAGGCCGCGCTCGCAACGGCGCTCGATCCACTGGATCGGCCAATGACTTTCGCGGAGAAATGGTAGATTGCCATGACGATACGAAACTTACCTTTCTTAGCGCAGGTCGGCAACGACCTATAAGCGCGCACTCACCACTCACTGCCGTTCGCGTGATTGACTTCACCGTATTTCTGTTCGGAACCGCTGTCCTGCCAGCGCGATCATGCTACTGTGCGGCTTCTGTTCGACGGGCGCGAGGGAGAGAATGATGCGAAAGACGCGCGACTATGACGCCGAATTGCGGGCACTGAGCGACAAGGCCAAGTCTATCAAGGCGAAGAAGATACAGCAACTCGGCGAGCTGGTGACGGGGACCGGGGCCGATGCGCTCGATCTGGACACGCTCGCCGGTGCGCTGCTCGCCGCCGTGGAATCGGCCGACGCGGAGGAAAGGGAGGCGTGGCGCTCGCGGGGCGCGGCCTTCTTTCAAGGACGCGGGCGCAAGGCTGGGCGACGCGCTGGCGGCAACGGCGAAGGCGGAAACCAAGCTGGCGCAGGCGAGGCACAGGGTTGAAGCCGCCAAGCGCCGCACCGATACGAGAGGATGGGTCGTGCAGCGTCGCGAACGCACCCGCCATCTCATAGAGCTGGGCGGCCTCGTCCAGAAAGCCGGGCTCGTCGAACTGACCGACGACGATCGAGCAACGCTCTATGGCGCGATGCTCGATCTGGCCGCCCGCGCGCAAGGCGATGGCAACGCCCTCGCGCTCTGGAAGCGGCGCGGCAAACGGGCCTTCGACGCGGAAGCGGAAGGACAGGACAACGCGGAAGGAAACGCCCATGACTGACACGTCGCGCCTCTCCTGGCAGCTCCTGATGGTCGGACCGGGAATCGACCGGATCACCCCCGACATTCAGGACAAGCTCGCCTCGCTGCTCGATCTGCTTCCCGCCACCGCGACCATCAATGTCCAGACCGATGCCGGCTATGTCACCGTCTCGCGCGACTGGCCCAGTCACCGCATGGAAACCGTCGATAGCCTGGTGGACGAAATCGCCGCCGCTCCGGGCATCACCCATATCGCGCTGCCGGCAAGCGAAGGACAGGAACCGTGACGCGCGCCCTCGACATCGGGGCGATCCGCGCCCAGGTCCGCGCGCTCGATTATGTGCGCGGCACCCCCGCCGAAGTCGCGATGTGGCGCGAAGGCGATGCCGAAGCCCGCGCCAATCTCGCGATCGAAGGCATGGACCTCGACGCCGACGAACACGCCCTGTTCGACATGCTGCGCGCGGAAGCTGTCCCCCCTCCCCTCGCCACCGCGATCGTCCTCAAGCTGCTCGATCATCCCGACGCGGACCCGGCGCTGGCGATCACGCCGGCAACGATCGGATGACGATGCGGGCCGATCTCGATCATCTTCCCGCCGCCAAGCGCCGCGAACTGGAACGGGTCGCCCGCGTCCTGTTCGATGAATTTGAGGATGCCGTCAAAACCAAGCTCTCCGACAAACGCAAGGGCGGCCGCATCCTCAAGCTGATCCTGTTCGGCTCCTACGCGCGCGGCGATTGGGTCGAGGATCGCGCCAGCGGCTACATCTCCGACTATGACCTTCTCGTCGTCGTCAACTCCGAGACCTTCACCGATCTGCAAACATGGTGGGCGGTCGCCGACGATCATCTGGTGCGCGAGCTGACCGTCACCCGCCATCTCTCAACGCCGGTCAATTTCATCGTCCATTCCCTGATGGACGTAAATGACCAGCTCGCGCGCGGCCGTCCCTTCTTTGCCGACATAGCCCGCGATGGCATTGCCCTCTACGAAGCGCCGGGACAGGGCCTCGCCATGCCGCGCCAGCTCGACGCGCAGGAACGCCACGCCGAAGCCCTGCGCCATCGCGACCATTGGTTCCCGCTCGCCGCGCACGCGCTCAAGCTCGCCCAGGACAGCATCGCCGACGGCGTGCCGCGCGATGCGGCGTTCATGCTGCACCAGGCCGTCGAGCGGGCTTACAATGCCGTGCTGCTCGTCCTGACGCTCTACGCGCCCAAATCGCACCGTCTCGGCATCCTGCGCTCGCTCGCCGAAAATCTAGACCCCCGGCTGATCGAAGCATGGCCGCGCGATACTCGCGCGGCCCGCCGCCATTTCGCACAGTTGCAGCGCGCCTATGTCGAGGCCCGCTATTCCCACGCCTATGAAATCACCCCCGACGAACTGGCCTGGCTCGTCGAGCGCGTGAGGCATTTCCACACGATCGCCGCCGCGATCTGCGCCGAACATCTCGCCACGATCGACACCAAAAACGACCCAGGAGGATTGCCATGAAACCAGCCCTGTTCCTCACGCCCCTGCTCGGCCTCGCCGCCTGCACCCCCGCTGCGCCCGACCCTCGCGGTGTCGATCGCGACGAAACCGTGCTGACCGTCACCGGCACGGGGCGCGCCGAAGCCACCCCCGATCAGGCGTTGTTCACTGCCGGCCTGTCGAGCATCGCCGCCGACGCGCAGGCCGCCAGCGCCCGCAACGCGGAAACCATGAACAAGATCACCGCCGCGCTCGCCAGGCTCGACATTCCGGCGCGGGATATTCAGACCCGCAACCTCTCGGTCAACCGGATCGACTATGGCGCGAACAAGGGCCGCTATGAGGCCAGCAACAGCGTCGCCGTGCGGGTCCGCGACAACAAACGGGTGAGCGAAGCTCTCGCCGCCGTCACCGCTGCCGGGGCCAACATCGTCTCCGGCCCCAATCTCTCGGTCGCCGATCCCGAAAAGGCCAACCTCGGCGCTTATGGCACCGCCTACAAGGCCGCGCGCGCCAAGGCCGATGCCTATGCCGCCGCCGCCAACCTGCGCGTTACGCGCGTGCTGGCGATCAGCGATGGCGGCCAGGGCGGCTATATGCCGCAAATGGCCGACATGGAGGCCCGCATCGCCGCTCCCCCGACAGTCGTGCCACAGGCAGCGCCCCCGGTGATGGCGGGGACCAACATGAACATCGTGACCGTGCGGGTGGATTTCGCCCTGGCGGCGAAGTGATCCGGCATGGAATGGTTCCGCCAGCTCGGCCGCGCGATCCGCAACCTCGCCCGCCTCGCGCGCGAGCAACCGATTTGGGCGATCACGGCGCTGACCCTTAGCCCGCTCGCGCTCATCCGCCATCTGTTTCGCACCGCGATCCTGTTCCTGATCGTCGGCATCGTCCTGGCCGGCGGGATGCAATTCGTCCTCGCCTCCCTGCTCGGCCTGGCTCGCGATTCCAATCTCTACCAGCTCGGCATGATGCTGACGTTCCTCGTCATCATCCTGGTCACGCTGCGCGCCCTCTTCCAACCGCTGATCCTGCGCTATGGTGGCCCTGCCGGCGACGATACCCACGGCTCGGCCCGCTTCGCCACCGATCGCGAGACGCGCCCCCTCGCCCAAAATGGCGACGGCCTGCTGATCGGCCGCGACCGCAAATCGGGCAAGCCGCTGCGCTATGCCGGCCCCGCCCATCTGCTGACGATCGCGCCGACGCGCACCGGCAAGGGCGTGGGCACCATCATCCCCAACCTGCTCGACTATCCCGGCCCGGTCGTCTGCATCGACCCCAAGGGCGAGAACGCGCGTATCACCGCCCACTATCGCGCACGCTTCGGCCCGGTCCATGTCCTCGATCCCTTCGGCGTAACGGGCATGGTCGGGGCCGCGTTCAATCCATTGGATCGTATCGACCCTGCCGGCCTCGATCTCGCCGACGACTGCATGACGCTGGCCGACGCACTGGTCTATGACGCCCCCGGCGAAGCGGGCGAGGCGCATTGGAACGAGGAAGCCAAGGCGTTGATCGCCGGCCTGATCCTGCATATCGTTTGCCAGGAGCCGGCGGGCACACGAACCCTTGCCACGCTGCGCGACCGGCTCACCCTCGCTCCGCAAGCCTTCGCCGCCCAGCTCGAAGCCATGCAGGCGCAAGGCGGCCTCACCGCCCGCGCCGCCAATCGCCACCTCGGCAAGTCCGATCGCGAAGCCGCTGGCGTGCTGTCGGCCGCGCAGCGCCATACCCATTTTCTCGACAGCCCGCGCATGACGGCGGTGCTGGGGCACTCGGATTTCACGTTCGCCGATGTGAAGGCGCAGCCTACCAGCGTCTATCTGGTGCTGCCGCCCGATCGGCTCGCCACCTATGCGCGCTGGCTGCGCCTGATGCTCGCGCAAGGGCTGACCGATCTCGCGCGCGCGCCGGCCTCCCCTGCCCGCTCCGTCCTGTTCCTGCTCGATGAGTTCGCCGCCCTCGGCCGCCTCGAACCCGTCGAGCGCGCTATGGGCCTCATGGCCGGCTACGGCATCCAGCTCTGGCCGATCCTGCAAGACGTTCACCAGCTCCGCGCGCTCTACGAGCGCCGCGCCGGCACCTTCCTGTCGAACGCCGGCGTCTTGCAGATATTCGGCGTCAACGATCACGACAGCGCCAAGCTCGTCTCCGATCTGCTCGGCCAGGAAACGGTCGTGTTCGAGAGCATGAGCCGCGCGATCGACGCGGAAGAGACCGGCATATCGTTCGGATCGCAGCATGTCGGCCGCCCCTTGCTCACGCCCGATGAGGTCCGCACGCTGCGCGAGGATTTGCAGCTCCTGTTCCTCGCGGGGCAACGGCCGATCGTCGCCGCCAAGCTACGCTATTTCGCCGATCGCGAGTTCGCGGGGAAGTTCGACAAGGTGTAGAGCGTTTAAACCGTCTCAAACACAAGGTATTTCGACCATGCCTAATGAACGATTTGAGGAATTTGCCGATCGATTCATGAAAAGCATCGGCGAGCCGGGCTGTGACCTACAAGCATTGGTCGATGAGCTGATAGAACTGCACGCTGTCGAGCGCGACGAATTTAACCGTGTCCGCCTGATAAGTATGCACATTGCGTTGACCAACATCGCTGCCGAAGGCTTGGCCAAGGCACAAGCCCCAGGCTCTCAGATCATCGGCTTTCTGGCCGATAACCTTTCGACTTACCATCTCATGCTCCGCCAGGAGAGTTTGGTTGACGGGCAGATCGACAAGGCCGTGCTTTTGCGCGTGACCGAACGCGAAATCACCGCTGGCCGCATGAAGGGCAACGATCCTCTCCGGGCATTTGCCGAAGGCGGCGAGTATATTCGCGACAATCCGATGGAGGGCCTTTTCCACGCTGATCCATCGGCCGACGACAAACCCGTCCTGAATTGAAGCGATAGCACCACGCGCCACAGGGCGCGAATGTATAGGCGTATACAAATATACAAGTTCGCCGTCTGTTCGGCCTGGGCGTTGTTTAGCGGACTTTCCGCGCCCTCCCCTGCCGGTTCTTAGCGTAGGATTCCGCCCTCTCCCGCAACGATGATCGGGCCAGGTTCGCGAAATCGTTGTCTGGCGCACAAATCTTGAAGCTCGCCGCGCCGATCGCGGCCGCTCGGACCCGATGTTGCCGTTTTTCAGCCCTAGCGTCCATAAAACGCACTTCCGTGTCGTCGCGCGCGATCGTGCGAGGATCTAGCTTCCAAAAAATCGGCCGCCTAGGAAGCCCGTAGAGCGGCATCGGGCGCTCGACCTCTCCAACCCTGCCGAACGCTCAGAATGACGCCCAGCGGCCCGGAAATCGCCCCTGCCGCGACGTTTCCGCCTCCCCTGCCCTCTCGGCTTGATCGCTGCCCTATCCGCCTGGCTTTTCTGGAAAGCCAATTGCGACGGTGCCGCTGGCGCTGTGGTCGCGGCAGGGGCGCAGCGTTTAAACGATCCCTAATCCAACAAAAAGCGTGCCGGCGAAGCCGGCTCATCATGGGGGATGCCGGGTGGGAGGATCGCAAAGCGATCCGGGGCGGCCGCAGGCCGCGAGCCGGCGGGGGCGAAGCCCCCAAGAGGCGGCGCTTTTCTTCCCTCTGACCGTGCTTCAAGCACTGCGCCAGTGAGTCGCGCTGCCTCTGTCCCGATTTCCGGGACAGGTTGTCCGATCTGGCGGGATGCTGGTGGGTGAAACCACGTCGCGGCAAAAGTTATCCACAGGGCGGCCTAGTGTTAATATATGGGTTAAAGAGTCGTGTTACGGGATTTTGGCGTCTCCGTAAGATACTGAATATAATAGTGAAATCGGCCATTTTTTGGCCTTGGGCGTCAACGGAACCCCGAATCCGGTGACTCCAGAACCCCGAATCTGCGTCAACGAAACCCCGAATCGTCGGCGAGCGTCAATGAAACCCCGAACTTTTTCGTTGCGTCAATGAAACCCCGAATCTACGGTGGCCGTCAATGAAACCCCGAATCGAGCCTGACCGTCAACGAAACCCCGAACTTCCGCTTGCCGTCAACGAAACCCCGAACGGCGCGGAGGGTCGCCCTCCCCTGTTGCCGGTTCGCTATCCCGATCCCGATCTGTTCATTTGCGATGTTCTCGACGCCATCCCCAAGGATGACATGGCCTCGATGGAGCATCCGATTTTCTCGCTCGCGACCAAGCCCGATCGGCGCGTGTTCCGCTACGAGCATAACGGCAACAAGCTCGAAATCGTCCCCAGCGTCAAAGGGCTGGCGACGATCCACGACAAGGATATTCTGATCTACTGCATCTCCCAGCTCATCGGGAAGATGAACCAGGGCGAGCGGCCGAGCCGCACCTTGCACCTCACGGCGCGCGATCTGCTAGTGTGGACCAACCGGCAAACCGATGGCGACGGCTATGACCGACTGCGGAGCGCGTTCGAGCGCCTGTCGGGGACGCGGATCACCACGAACATCAAGGCCGATGGCGAGGAAATCACCGAAGGGTTCGGCCTCATCAACGAATGGCGGATCGTGCGGCAAACCCGCTCCGGCCAAATGTCGGAAATCAAGGTCACGCTCTCCGATTGGCTGTTCAAGATGGTCGAGGGGCGCAGTGTCCTGACGCTGCACCGCGACTATTTCCGTCTCCGCAAGCCGCTCGAACGGCGCATCTACGAGCTGGCGCGCAAGCATTGCGGCGCGCAGGAAAAATGGTCGATCTCGGTCGAAACGCTACAGAAAAAGACTGGCGCGAGTAGCCATCTGCGCGTGTTCCGCTCGATGCTGCGCGATCTCGTCGCGCACGATCATCTGCCCGACTATGCCGTGGAAATGAACGGCGATACGGTCACGTTCCGCAATCGCGAGGCGCTGGATACGGTCGAGGCGATCGAGGCGGAACCCGAACGGCCCTATATCGACCCCGAAGGCTTCCACGACGCCAAGAGCGTTGCGCCTGGCTATGACGTGTATGCGCTCTATGACCAATGGGTGTCATGGTGGATCGACAGCGGACGGCCGGAACTGAAAAGCCCCCGCGCCGCCTTCATCGGCTTCTGCCGCAACAAGCACAAGACCGCCCCCTTGCGCTAGTATAGGCGTATACAGCTATACACCTATACTAGCTGGTGATGCGCCCCCTCCCCTTCTTCACGAACAGGTCGTCCAGCGCCTCGCCTAGCAGGCTTTGAACGGTCGTCCCTTCCTCGGCCGCGATAATACGAAGCTGTGTGCTGACCTCCGGGGGGAAATGCCCGCCAATCAACTTGGTCCCCTGTCGGCCGCTCGGCGGGGCCTTGCGGGACACGTCTACCGGCTCGATCGCCGGCGCTGGTGCCGGGGCCGCGTCTCCGTCCGCCTTGGCGCGGTTCAGCACCGCTTGCAGACTGTTTCCGCCCTTCGCCATCACGCCGCCTCCGCTTCATTGTATAGGCGTATAGTTGTATACTCGTATAGCCGGTGGATTTCGTCGGCCGCTGGTCCGTGCGGCTCGAACTCCTGCACGGCCTGGCCTGCGGCTTGGGCGCGGAAAAAGGCTTTGCGGTTGCCGATCGTCACCGGGCAAACCGTCGCGCCCAGCTCCGCCACGG
Source organism: Sphingopyxis lindanitolerans (assembly GCF_002993885.1). Taxonomy (NCBI): domain Bacteria; kingdom Pseudomonadati; phylum Pseudomonadota; class Alphaproteobacteria; order Sphingomonadales; family Sphingopyxidaceae; genus Sphingopyxis; species Sphingopyxis lindanitolerans. The sequence goes on along the minus strand of NZ_PHFW01000004.1, from coordinate 137,272 downwards.
CCTGAATCGCATCGCCGGTTTCCTGACCTTGTGGGGGCACGAAGGTAAGGACCACGGCAAAGGCGCGGTCGAGCTGGCGCACAACGTCGAGCGTGTGCGTCATGCTCATGGTGTCGAATACGGCCGTCTTGGTCGGGATCAGGATGAAATCGGCTTGGCGCGCTGCCTCATAGGCCACGTCGCGCGCGACCGCCGCCCCGTCGATCACGACAAGATCGGTGCCGGCATCCTCGCAGGCTTTGAGCATGGCGGGCAGGCGCACCGGCTGAATCGACGCCACGGCGGGCGTGTCGAGCTGGCGCACGTCTTTCCAGAACGAGGCCGTCGCCTGCGGGTCCAGGTCGATGATCGCAGCGACCTTGCCGGCCTGCTCGGCCGCGACCGCCAGACAGGTGGCGAGCGTCGTTTTCCCGACGCCCCCTTTCTGTGAGAGAATGGCGAGAACCTTCATGCTACACTCCTACACGTATAGTCCTATACTTGTATACGCGGTGAACCGAGAGGGAAAGCCCTATCGTCGCTGAAATGACGATAGGGCGGCGCTGAATCTGAACTGACGAAAGCGCGGCGCATCATTCCTCCGGCTCGGCCTCGTCATCGTCCAGCGGCTCATGCTGCATCTGGCCGTGATCCTCGATCGGGCAAAGCGGCGCTCCGGCCAGCTCCAACCATTTGCGCGCGGTCCTGACGGTATAGCCGCACGTCGCGCACTCGCATTTGAGCATCCGGGTTTTCTGCTTCTTGGGCGCGGTCGACTCTCCATCCGTATCAAGGCGGGCATGGGGGAGGGGGCCGACGCTCTCCAAGATCGGCGCGATGGCCGCAAGGAACGCCTCGCCGGGGGTGGTGGCGCGCATCGGCCCGACTAGGCCCAGCCCAAGGGCGGCCCGTTTAAACGCCTTCCCATGCCCTGCCGGGATGCCGACTGCGGCATGGACCAGCTCATGCGCGAGGATGGCCGCGATCTGCGCCGGCATGGCGTCGGGCGCGTGCGCCAGGTCGGGCCGGATGAAGATTTCAAAATGGCCGTCCGCGCTCAAGCGATTATCCCAGCACTCGCCGATCGCCTTGGCCTTCGCGCCTCTGCTGGTGAAGCCGATCGCCACGCGCACGCGGTCGGGCAGGGGGGCGTCCAGCGCCTCGAACAGCGGAGCCATGCCCTGCGCCACCGCATTGAGCCAGCTTTCACGGGTTTGGTGGGTCATCGTCCTTACTCCCTTCAAATCGCCTGTCCGGCGATGGCCATGCCATCGGCCGGAACACGGACGCCCAAGAACGCCGGCGGGAGAGGGGGGCAGCGGGATTCGATGGGGGTGGAGCGGCCGCAGCGCAGCGAGGCACGGCCCCGTCTAATCCCGTTGCGGGGGAGAGAAGGCCGGGACCGGCTTTCCCCCACAAGGCAGACGACGCGCCGGCGAACGCCGGCACCTTGGCTAGCGAGATCCGCTTGCGATCTCGCCCCCGCCATGTGGGTCGTCACCTTGGGCCAAGACCGCTTGCGGGCTTGGGGAGCGCAGCGAGTAGGGCCACGGTGCCGCGCAGCGGCAGGCGCAAATCCCAGCCTCCGAACGCCCAAGGCGAAGGAGCTTGAATTAATGTCTCCGTTTTGATACACCCAGCCTCATGAAGCCGGTAGAGTGGTTGGGAAGTAGCAAGGCCGATGTTCGCGCCTTCCCCGAAGATGCGCGAACAGATGCCGGTTGGCAGCTTGAGCTTGTCCAACGCGGCGACGATCCCGACGACTGGAAGCCCATGAAAACCGTGGGGCAAGGCGTTCGGGAAATTCGCATCCGGGAAGCGTCGGGCGCGTTCCGGGTGATCTATCTGGCGACGTTGGAAGACCGGGTTCTGGTGCTTCATGCGTTCCAGAAAAAGACGCAGGCAACGGCAAAGAAAGACCTCGAACTCGCGGCGCAAAGGTTGAAACGATGGAAGGCGGAGCAATGACATCGGAAATCTATGAGAACGTGTGGGACGCGCTCGCTGATACCGAGCAGGAGGCCGCGAACCTGAAACTGCGCTCGTCCTTGCTGTATGAAATCCGCAAGGTGGTGCAGGGCTGGAATGTCTCACAGGACGAAGCGGGCAAGCGGCTTGGGCTGACACGGCCCCGGACCAATGATCTGCTGCGCGGCAAGCTGGCCAAGTTCTCCCTGGATGCGCTCGTCAACATTGCAGCGTCGGCCCATCTGCACGTCGAGTTGACGCTGAAAGAAGCGGCCTGAGCGACGGGCAAAATGGCAGGCCATCGCCCGTTTCGCGATCTTGTGGCTGATCGCATGAAGGATTGGAGTCCAGAGCGCCGCGCCCAGTATGAGGCGCGCAAGGCGCAGTTCGAGGCCGAAATGGCGGCGACGGCCGAGCTGACCGGCCAAGCCGCGACGCGCGCGGCGATCGAGGAACTGGAAGCGGGGAAGGGGGCACGCTTCCCCAGCGTCGATGCGCTTATGACGGATTTGCATGATGGCGATTGATCGGCCGCGCAAAGGGGAAACGGCTGCGGAGTTTTTCAGGCGGCGTTCCAAAGGCTCCACATTGGATGGTCTTGACCGCATCTTGGCCAAGGTGCCCGATCGGCCTCCCGAACCCGGCGACGAATTGCCCGAAGGCTGGACGCCCGATCGGCTCCGGGACAACCGGCTATGAGGGCGATTTTCATCCGCCACGGCCAAAGCACCGGCAACGCCGGCGTGCCCTGCGATGATCTCGGCGCGATCGAGCTGACGGAGCTGGGCCAGGAACAGGCGCGCGAAGTCGCGGCGAGCTGGACGCAAGCGCCCGCGCTCATCGTCACGTCGCCCTATACGCGCACCCGGCAGACGGCCGCGCCGACGATCGCGCGCTTTCCCGGCGTGCCGGTCGAAGTGTGGCCGATCGAAGAGTTCACCTATCTGCAACCGGCGCGCTGGAACGGCACGCGCAGCGCGGAGCGGATGCCGCACCTCGAACGCTATTTGTAGGCGATTGCAAAGATACTGGCCTCTGCTCGCAAACAGCGCGGATTTCTGCTCAGATTTGCTGACAGCAGGTGGGCCATGCTGCTCACGCTATGCGACAATGTGCTCGCCATCATCCGCGCCTGCTCGCAAACGGAGAAGGCCTGTTCTCGCTTTCTGCCAATAGCGAGGAGTGCCGGTGAGCGGTCTGGCAGCGATCGTTCCCGCCGGGTTTGCCGTAAGCATCAGCGCTCCCACTTCCTCAGGCTAGCAACGGATTGATCGTATAATGCCTGGAGCGAGCCGACCTGATTGTCTCGGAAGTGAATCGTCAGCACGAGATTGTCATACGGCAGATTGGCCGTGCAGAGCCCCGGCCGCGAGCCTCCGCCCATGGCGGAGCAACTCGCCAGCGATGGAGGACGCTTCTGACCTGCTTCGGCTGGCAACTGGTATGTCCAGAAAACACCATCACTTACCTTGCGCAGTGTTCGGCCGCGCCATGAAAGCGGGCGACTTGCGCAGACAGTCGAGTTGACAAGCGCCTCTGTTCCCGCTGCGCGGGCACACATCCGCTTCTTGCTTGCCACGCCCACCAAGTTTCGCTCCGGCAAGCTTGCGCTCGGATTTAGGTAGAACGAGAACCCGTCGCTGGGATCGAGCGCTGGTAGAAAGAACGGCTTATCATTGTCGGATATGTCGTTGGCTCTCGGGATGTCGAAGACTCGTCCCTCCAACCTCCTCTCGGCCGAGGCCGAGCACGCGCTGAGCAAGCTGACGATCGATAAAGAAGCTGCGGTAAGATGCCTGTTCATGCCGGCAGGCTATGAGAGAAGCGCAACGTCCACAATCGGTGGCACAGACGACATGCGTTGCGTCCGCGTGCGGGAGATACCAAGGCGAGGACAGCCAGTATCATATCGGCACACCGGCTTCGCGGAGCCGCTCGGTCAGGTCGCGGGTGTGTTCGGCGTCCAGCGTTCCGGCGAGGAACGCGCGTATGTCGGACGGCCGGGTGTTGAGCTGGCTGGCGAGCGCGCCCGCATCGTAACCGTTGCGCGTCAGCGTGGGTTCGAGGTCGTCAATCGCCCGCGACAGCACCTGCTCGACGATCTCGGCCGTGACGGGCTTGGCAGCGAAGCGGAAGCCCTGCTCGAAGGCGAGTGTCAGGTGCATCTCGATCTGGAGCGGGGTGCGCAGGCGCTCGGCGATGAGGTCGATCGCGTCCTCGTTCATCAAGTCGGCAACCTTGACCCCCTCGGCCGCACAGGCGCCGAGCAGCCAGGCAACATAGTCGCGGCGTTCGGCGCCGATGCCCTCATAGTCGAAGGTGGTCGTGCGGTAGCCGATCTCTTCCATTTGCGGGCGGCGCAGGTCGTTGCGTAGCCGAGGATGGCCGACCAGAAGGACCGACAGCAGCACGCCGGCATCAGCCACCACCTCCATCAACCGCTTGAGGCCGGTCAGCGTCTTGTGGTGCAGGTCATGCGCCTCGTCGACCACCAGTACGACCGGGCGCTTGCCCTTGCGCATGATGTCGCGCAGGTCGCGCTCGCGGCGCTCGGCCTGCTTGGGAATCTTCACCTGGGCACGGTCACCGGGCGAGAGATCGTAGAACAGCGCCTCGATCAGCGAGGGCAACGAGGTGCGGCGCTTGTCGACCGCAAGCGACTTGGCGACGGCGACCTTGCCCGCCCGGGCCAGCTCGTCCTCGATGCGGCGCAGCAGGTGCGTCTTGCCCGATCCGACCAGGCCGGAGACGACGATCAACCTGCCGGTCTGCACGGCCGCACAGACCTCGCGCACGAGGTTGCGCTGATGCTCTGTCTCGAAGTTGCCGACGCCTTGGAACGGGCGGGCGAGCCCGTAGCTGGATTGAACGTCGGCGAGCATCAGCTTGTCCCCCGTCTTGACTGGAACCGCTCTCGGATGCGGTCAGCGATGATGGTCTTGTCGAGCGTTTCGCCCAGCAGCGCGTCGATGAAGGCGCGGTCTGCCTCAGGCAGCGAGCCGAGCGGTCGCCGGAGCTGGTCGACGATGGCGTGGCGCGCCGCGAGCCCGGTCGGGTATGCCGTCTCGACCGCCGGCTCCGGAAAAGGTGTTTGCCGCACCGCGAGCCCTGCGGTGGAGGGCGGCAGCGACGGCAGCGGCCGGTCGCCGCCCGTCACGGTCGCGCGGGGCAGCCCCAGCTGGTCAGCGAGCCGGACCACCTTGTCGAGCCGCTCCTCGGCGCGGCTCTTCTGATACTTGCGATAGCGGTAGAGCGGCACGGCGCCGCGCGACGGCTCGTAAGGGCCATGCCGCTTGCCGTCATGCTCCACGAAGAGCTGCTGGTCGAACAGCCCCCAGAGCAGCGTCACCGTCTCGCCGGCGAGCTCGGGCTCGACCTCGTAGGAAGCGCCCTCAACCGAGACGGTCGCGTCGCCCGCAACGGTGCGCCGCTCGGGCTCACGAGCGAAGGCGCAGAACCGCTCCCATGAACACATGGCCCGCACGCCATCGCCGGGCAGGTGCCGCAGCCAGTGCTCGATCCGCGCGTGTGGCTCGGAACGATGGTCGCCGTTGTTGTAGGTGACCAGCGCACGCCGCATCCACAGATTGGCTTCCGCCTCGTCCTTGGGTTTGTGGAAGTGGTACAACGTCTCGTGCACCTCCTTCACCGTGCGGAACGGCCGCTCGACCTTGCCCTTGGCGCGGGCCGCGGTGTGCCGGTCGTCGGCCTTCGGCGGCAGATGGGTGAGGACGCGCACGCCGAGGCTGCCCATCACCGACTGGAACACGCGCGACCGGCTGACCGGGCCGTTGTCCATGTAGATCGTGACCGGCAGGCCCTGGAACGGCAGTTCGGGCTCAGGCTTGGCGGCGAAGGCGTTGAATAGAAAGCGCAGCGCGGACTCGGCATCCTCGCCATAGACGCTGCGATATTCCTGGTAGACCACGCCCGAGCAGTCATCGACGGCCGAGAACAGCATCAGCGTGGGTTTGCCGCGACCCTGCTCGATCCAGAGCGGCGCCTCGACCTGCTTGAGGTCGGACGGGCTCATGTCGAAGTGCCACAGCTCGTTGGATCGCCGCGCCTGAAAACGAACGGCTGCGTGGGGGCGGGTCACGCGGGCATAGTCCAGCCCTGATGAGCGGAGCAGCCGGTCGATGGTCGCCCGCTTCAGCAGGCCGGGTGCTACCTTGACCAGGCCCTCCGGCGTCTCGACGCCATCGGTTTCCAGGAACTCGATGGCGCGGGCGGTCGAAACGTGCCGGCCCTTCTTGTTGGTGGTCCTGATCTTCAGTGCGGCGACGATCTCGGCGTAGCGCTCCATCTCGGCCTGCGGGGCAACCCGCGTCGCACCATGGTCGGACCGGCGCACCGACTTGGGGCGGTTCAGCTCGCGCAACGCCCGGTAAAGGGTCCAGATGGAGATGCCATAGGCCTCGGCCGCACGGGCGATGATCTCGGTGCGACCGGGGTCGCGTGGGGGCAACAGCGACAACCGTCGGCGAAGATCGATCAGCGCCTCTCCAGGCGGTCGCTTCGCCCGGTCAGCCATGGGCTGTTGCAGCCTCCTTGATCGATGCACCGCTGCCGCGCTTGCCTGCATAGCGATAGAGGGTCGCGACCGACACGCCCATGCGCTTGGCGATGTCGCGCACCGGCAACGTGCCCTCCTTCATCATCGCCCGTGCCGCGGCGACGTCGCTCGGGCGCATTGCCGATGGGCGGCCACCCTTGCGACCCTGCCGGCGCGCCTCCACTAGCCCCGCGGTAGTTCGCTCGCGGATCAGGGCACGCTCGAACTGCGCGATGGCGCCGAACACGTGAAAGGTGAGCATGCCACCCGGCGTTGTCGTGTCGATGCTCTCGGTCAGCGACACCAGCCCGATCTTCTCGCGCTCCAGATCCTCGGCCGTGGCGATCAACTTCTTGAGCGAGCGGGCGAGGCGGTCGAGCTTCCAAACAACCAGCGTGTCGCCTGCGCGCAGCACGTCTTCCAGAATGCGCGCCAGTTCGGGCCGGTCATCGCGCGCGCCCGACGCCTTTTCGGTGAACACCCGCTCGCAGCCGGCCCGCCGCAGCGCATCGAGCTGGAGCTCGGGGTTCTGGTCGCTGGTGCTGACCCTGGCATAGCCGACCCGCATGAGCGTCTGATCTTCTCCAAACTCGTGCGGGGCATACCGTTTTGCGACGCGGGTTTCCAGAACAGTTTTGACAAAGTGCGGCCCGCAGATTTACGTTGCCGGCCCAGCAAGGCGATCGGCTCGTCAGAAACGGTCGTTTTGCAGAACCGCTGAGGAGCCGGGTTCATGCAGGTGCTCGATACGGTTGGCTGGGTCGGTGATGGCGACGACACCGACTTCTTCCTCGCAATCGAGCGCACCTTCGATCTGCGCCTGCGCTCGAACCTGCCTTGGACAACGTTCGGCGAGGTGCGTGACCATGTCGTCGCGCATGTCGCAGCCTACAGCGGGGGCGGCACGACATGCGCCACGCAGATGACGTTCTACAGGCTTCGACGCGCGCTCGGGCTTGGCCGGCACGTCGGGCCGGATGCGCCGTTGGCGCCGCTGATCGGTGGGAAGCTGCGCCAAGCGTTCAGCGACCTGGAAGCCGATACCGACCTCAAGATGCCGGCGACGCGAGCCGGATGGCTTGGGATTGTCAGTGGTCTCTGCTTCGCTGTCGCGGTCGCGATCCTCGCCTTCACGACGCTGGCACCTCCCCTTCGCATCTTCGCTGCTGGAGCGAGCGCCTACGCGGGGCTATGGTTACGGCACCTCGACCGCCGGCGATTACCTCGGAGGTGCGACACTATCGGCGATCTCGCCCGACTGGTCACGGAGCAGAACCGTGGCAGGCTTGCCCGCGACGGCGCGCGCCTCACCGCCCCCGAGATTTGGCGGATCATCCAGCAACTGGCCGCCGAGGAGAGCGGGATCGACCCCGATCTGATTGGGTCGGAAACGACCTTCTTCCGAGCCAAAGTGCGAGCAGCCTGATCAATGGCTTACTGGATTGCATAGATTGATGCCGAGACACGGGACATTGCGTGGCGTCGGACTGACGGCTTTGGGTGCCGTTGTCGTCGCAGGCTCTTTCGTCGCTCTCGGATTGCGACCGGATGGGATCGCCAGCTACTATCGCGATACGCTGACTCCGGCAGGGTTTGCCATTTGGTTCTGCGGCTTCGTAGCCGCCACACTCGCTCCACCCGCCATAGCTGTACTCTGCTGGTTTGGCGCCATGCGGTTCCGCTACGGGTGGCTTCTCCACATCCTGCTTGTTCCTGCCACCTACGCCGCTGTGCGAGGATCAATCGCGCTCATGCTCGCGGTAGCAAGTGAGCCGGACAGCGATGGCCCAACGAGATGGGCTACCGATCCAGCAGTGATGCTGATGGTGGTTTGCCCCATCGTGTACTTTCTGATCTTGGGTTCCACAAAGCTGCGTGAGCATCGCGCATCAGCAAATGACTGCTAATCTCGACTTTGTAGTTGGCAGATACCATGAGCGGCCCTTTGCCGTTTGCGAGCAGACGCGGATGATGGCGAGCACATTGTCGGATAGCGTGAGCAGCATAGTCGGCTCGTTGTCAGGTAATCTGGGCAGGAAAAGGCGCTGTTTGCGAGCAGAAGCTGCTACGGTTGCAAGCGCCTACATGTAGCTGAGGTCGCTGCGGCACGAGCAGTAATCAGGCCTTTGTCTCTAACTTAGCACTACTTTGGCAGAAGCGTAAGGTGATCGGCGAGTGCTGGGACATACCGTCAGGACCGCGCGCAAATGGCTTGAGCAGGCCGGAGCGCCGCTTTGCCCGATCGAGGATCACGGCCAGATGAGCCAGAGCCGCTGGACGACGACAGCGAGGATGAGGGCGACGAGGGGGAATAAGCGCCCCAATCAAATGTATATCCCTTAGCATTACAAACCATGCTACAGCGCAACCATATTGCCAGCGGAGCGAGAGCAGAATGATATTGGCAGTCGGAAACACTAAGGGCGGTGTCGGCAAGACGACCCTTGCCGTCAACCTCGCGGTGGCGCGCGCGCTTGCGGGCCGCGACCTCTTGCTGGTGGACGGCGACGAGCAGGGGACCGCCCTCACCTTTACCGAGCTGCGCGCCGATCGACTTGGGCAAGCTGGCTATACCGCCGTTGCGCTCACCGGCGCGGCGCTTCGCAGCCAGGTCCGCCAGCTCGCGGCCAAATATGACGATATTATCATTGACGTGGGCGGCCGTGATACCGGCTCGCTGCGCGCCGCGCTCACCGTGGCTGACACGTTGCTGGTGCCGGTGCAGCCGCGCAGCTTCGACGTGTGGGCGCTTGACCAGGTTGCGGCGCTGGTGGCCGAGGCGCGCGAGATCAACGAGGGCTTGCGCGCCGTCGCCGTGCTGAACGGCGCGGACGCGCAAGGGGCCGACAATGAGGCCGCCTTGGAAATGATCGGCGACATTGAGGGGATCGAGGTGCTGCCCACGTCGATAGTGCGGCGCAAGGCGTTCCCGAACGCGGCGGCCGAGGGCAGGGCGGTAGGGGAGCAATCGCCGCGTGACGCCAAGGCGATCGACGAGCTGGCCGCATTGGTCAGCGCGGTATTTGTATAGCATAATGATAGCGGAGTGAATTTCGATGGCTATCGCTCGTAAACCGAACAGCAAGCCCAAGTCGCCGATGGATGAGGCGGCGGCCGATGCCTTCATTGCCGGGGCGGCCAAGCCGAAGGCCGAGCCGATCGCGACCGAGGCCGACGAGGCGGGGCAGGGGGCCGAGCCGCGCAAGTCGCCGGTGATGCTCCGTTTCGATCGCGCGTTGCTGGCGAAGGTCGATGCAGCGGCCAAGCGGCGCGGGATCAGCCGCAGCGCATGGATACAGTTCACGGTGAGCCGTGCGCTCGATGCCGGCGAGGGGTAGGGCCGGCTAGGGCGAGGCGGCCCCGGCGCGCGAAAAGTGAGTTTTGGGGTAGGGGTTCACCTTTGGGCGGCGGGCGCGCTGAAATCCACCAGCACCGGCATTTCGGGTATATCGCCGCGCAGTTTGGCGCGGCGGACGATGCTATGTTGGTCGATCAGGTTTTGCGCGTCACGACGGCCGCTCATGGTTTTCGGGAGCCACATCATAGAAACCCGCTCGACCTTGCGCCCCTTCTTGATCGGGGTGAACTCGACCCAGAAGGGGCAGAGCTTGTTGATTTCCTCCTGGGCGACCTTGAGGCAGTATTTGTTGAAATCAGCGAACCGTTCCAACTTGCCTTCCGGCACGTTGAGCAGGCCGCGTAGCTCCGCAATCGTGAACTCTTCGCTTTGCTTATATTCGAGGCCGATACGGCGTTCGATCATTTCATAGAGGCACAGCGCGTATTTCGACTCGAAACAATACATCACTTGCGTCTTAAGTCGCGCATAGACCTCGCTGTTACGCAAAATCTCAATCAGTTCTTCGGGGATGCGGTAATGCAGGAAGCCGTCTTTTTCGAGGCTTTCGTCGCTGGAGCCGAGAAGCTGAACGCGGCGCTTGTAGCTCTTGCCGCCCTTGCGGATCGTGACGATGGCGATTGTGCCCATCAGGCGCAGCAGCGAGCTTTCTATGCGCTCGTTGCCTTGGTGCGTGCCCTTGAGCGCGGTTTTGGCGATGCGGTGAATGACCGGCTCGCTGATCCGCTCCCAGGCGTTGGCAATCAGCAGATTGTAGATTCGGCGATCGGCGAGGGTGAGGGGGGACAGCTCGACAATATCGACCAGCTCGCCGGGTTTGACGATTTCCCCGTAATTGGCGGGATCGAACGGGTTTCCGCGCCCCTTTTGCGAGAGGGTGAGGGCGGTATCATCGCCTAGGGCAATCTTTGCCTTTCCGTTATTTACAGGTGAGCTTGCGCGAGTCATGTCCTCACTTTAGCAGCAACGGTGAGCTAGGCAATTCCTAAAGCTCCCCGATGGAGGGTGGGGAGGGGATACCCCAAACCTCACCGTTGATTTGGCGGCTACCCCAACACTCACCGGACTCGACCCCAAAACTCACTTTTACCGACCCCAAAACTCACCGAAGGCTACCCCAACACTCACGCGACTCGACCCCAAAACTCACTTTTCGGGGCAATTTTTCTTGGTTTTCTGCGGGTTTGAGGCACCCTGAATCTTGAATCTAAGAAGAATCTTTGAATCAGAACGCGAACGGTGAGTTTTAGGTGAGTTTTAGGGTAGCCCTGCCTGTGGATAACTCCGAACTCGCCGCATCGTCAGACCCGAAGAAGAAGAAGAAGAACACCGTCTCCTGGAGCTTCGCCCCGCCGGCTCGCGACCTTCAGCCGCCCCGGATCGCTTTAGCGATCCTCCCACCCGGCATCCCCATGATGGACCGGCTCCGCCGGTACGCTTTTTGTTTGATTAGAAATGTTTAAACACCACGTCCCTACCGCAACGACAGCGCCAACGGCCAAGTAGCAAATTGGCTTTCTTGGAAAGCCAAACGGATAGGGTGGTGATCCAATTGAGAGGGCGGAGCAGGCGGAAACGTCGCCCCTGGTGCGATTTCCGAGCCGCTGGGGCGCATTTCGGGGTGGGGGACAGGAAATGAGGTTGGAGCAGCAAATGCGCTTTACGGGCTTCCTGGGCGGCCGATTTTTTGGAAGCTAGATCTTCGACCTTCAGGGGATCATCCACCGCTGCGTCGATCGCTAATGGTGAGGTCATACCCCAAACCTCACCTTTAGAACGCCAGTAGGCGATTTTCCGCGCTTTCGAGCGATTTCTATGACCAGGGAGGGATGGCAGAGCGCCATCATTCAATATCGTTTGTATATCGGAATGATGCCGCTTCGACTACGGGGCCGTTTAAAGACTTCACGCCTTGTCGAAGCGGCCCGCGAACTCGCGATCGGCATAGTATTTGAGCTTGGCGGCGACGATCGACCGTTGTCCCGCGAAGAACAGGAACTGGTAATCCTCGCGCAGCGAGCGGACTTCATCCGGCGTGAGCAAGGGCCGCGCAAGATGCTGCTGGCCGAACGATATGCCGGTTTCGTCGCTGTCGATCGCGCGGCTTCCTCGCGCAGCATGTCGAACAGGGCGTGTTCGCCGGCGTCGAGCGCCATGCCTTCGATCGCGAGATTGGCGCGCGCGTCGGCATCATCCTCGCGCCGCATGGCGGCGTCGGCCGGTGTGCCGCGCGTGAAATCGAGCGCGCGGACTTGGGCGCGGATTGCGTCCACGTCGAGCATGTTCATGGTGCGCTTCTCCCTTCCGTTTCCGCGTCGAACGCCCGCCAGATCGCGCGAGGCCCCATGTTAGGATTCCTCCCTTTCGATTGCGGCGCGGACGAACCGCACACGTTCGGCGACAGAGGCGAGGGGAAGCGTCACCAGCTCGTAGCCAAGGCCGGAATAGACCGCGACCATCGCCTGATAGGTCGCCTGCGCTTCCGCGAAATCCTGTTTTCTTTCCGCATCGGCCGCGAATATCTCGCGCCAAGGGGGCGATGAACACGCGGGGTTGATAGCGAAACAGGTCCGCCGCTTGGCTGACATGAGCCGGGACGGGGAGGCCGCACAGGCGCAGATAGCCCGCCACATCAGGCACGCTGCGATCGCAGATCACCGGCCCTGCGCGATCGTGGGCCTCATGCCATGAGCGCAATTCCCAACCCAGCATCAATTCCGCGAAGGCGGCGCGATCGGCCCAGGGGAGGGCCGCGCCGCCGATCGCGACCTGATCGCGGATGATGGCCCGACCGGCTTCCGGCATGTGGTCGAAACCCTCCACCGCCAACGCTTCGATTAGGGTGCTTTTGCCGGAGCCAGGCCCGCCGGTGATGACATGGAAATCGGGCCGATCAGCCATTGCCCGCACCTTCCGCTTCCGCGTCGAACGCGCGCTTGCCCCGCCGCTTCCAGAGCGCCAGCACATTGCCAGCGTCGTCGCCTTGAACGCGCGCTGTACAATCGAGCAGCGCGCCGTAAAGGGTGGCGCGATCATCGTCGGCCAGCTCGACCAGACCGGCTTTCTGGACGAGGCCGCCCAGCTCTATGAGATGGCGCGTGCGCTCGCGTCGGGCCACGACCCATCCTCTCGTATCGGTGCGGCGCGCGGCGGCTTCAAGCCTGTTCCTTGCCTGCGCCAGTTTGCCTTGCGCCTTCACCGTTGCCGCCAGTGCGTCGGCCAGCCTTGCGACCGCGTCCTTGAAAGAAGGCCGCGCCCCGCGAGCGCCACGCCTCCTTTTCGTTCGCGTCGGCCGCTTCCACAGCGGCGAGCAGCGCACCGGCGAGCGTGTCCAGATCGAGCGCATCGGCCCCGGTGGACGTGACCAGCTCGCCGAGTTGCTGGACCTTGCGGGCCTTCAAAGCCTTGGCCTTGTCGTTCAGCGCCCGCAGTTCCGCGTCATAGTCGCGCACCTTTCGCATCTTCTCTCCCTCGCGCCCATGAATGGAGCCGCAGCGTAGCACGATAGCGCGCGCGAGGAACCGTTCCGATCAAGAAATGCGGCGAAGTCAATCACGCGAACGGCAGAGAGTGTGAGTGCGCGCTTATACATCGTTGCCGACCTGCGCTAAGAAGGGCAGTATAGCGGCCGTTATGGCGATCTACCATTTCTCGGCCAAGGTCATCAGCCGCGCCAACGGATCGAGCGCCGTTGCCAGCGCGGCCTATCGTGCGGCGGAACGGCTGCACGATGACCGGCTAGGGCGCGACCATGATTTCTCAAACAAGGCCGGCGTCGTCCATTCGGAAATCTTGGCTCCCGAGGGTGCGCCGGAGCGTTTAAACGATCGCGCGACCTTGTGGAACGAGGTTGAGGCCGGCGAGAAGCGCAAGGACGCGCAGTTGGCGCGCGAGGTGGAGTTCTCGATTCCGCGCGAGCTGAACCAGCAACAGGGCATCCAGCTCGCCCGCGATTTTGTCGAAAAGCAGTTCGTCGAACGCGGCATGGTCGCGGACATGAATGTACATTGGGACATGGGCAAGGACGGGCAACCCAAGCCGCACGCGCATGTCATGCTGTCGATGCGCGAGGTTGGCCCGGAGGGCTTCGGCCAGAAGGTGCGCGAGTGGAACAGCACGGCGCTGTTGCAGGAATGGCGCGTGGCCTGGGCCGATCATGTCAACGAGCGGTTGGCCGAGCTGGATATAGACGCCCGCATAGATCACCGGACGTTGGAGGCGCAGGGCATCGACCTTGAACCCCAACACAAGATCGGGCCGGCGGCGTCGCGGATGCCCGAACAGGGGCTTGAGGCCGAGCGGGTCGAGGACCATGCCCGGATCGCGCGCGAGAACGGCGAGAAGATCATCGCCAGGCCGGAAATCGCATTGGACGCGATCGCCCGCCAACAGGCGACGTTCACCCGGCGCGACCTGGCGCAGTTCGCGTTCCGGCACAGCGACGGCAAGGATCAGTTCGACCAGGTGATGAGCGCGGTGCGATCCTCGCCCGAGCTGGTGGCGCTGGGGCGGGACGGGAAGGGCGAGGATCGGTTCACGTCGCGCGACATGATCGCGGCCGAGCAGCGGTTGGAACGCGCGGCCGAGGGGCTGGCGATCGACCGGGGGCATGGTGTCGCCGACGCCCATGTGACCCGCGCGCTGGCGTCGGCCGAGGGCAGGGGGCTTGACCTGTCGGCCGAGCAGCGCGGGGCGTTGGCGCATATCACCGGCGACAAGGGCCTTGCGTCGGTCGTCGGCTATGCCGGCAGCGGCAAGTCGGCGATGCTGGGGGTCGCGCGCGAGGCGTGGGAGGCGCAGGGCTATCAGGTGCGCGGCGCGGCCTTGTCGGGCATCGCGGCCGAGAATCTGGAAGGCGGGTCCGCCATCGCGTCGCGGACGATCGCGAGCATGGAATATCAATGGGAGCAGGGCCGCGAACTGCTAGGCCCGCGCGACGTGCTGGTGATAGACGAGGCCGGCATGATCGGCACGCGCCAGATGGAGTGCGTGCTGTCCCATGCCGAACAGGCGGGCGCGAAGGTCGTTCTTGTCGGCGACCCCGAGCAGTTGCAGGCGATCGAGGCCGGGGCGGCGTTCCGGGCCGTGACCGAGCGCCACGGTTGGGCCGAGATCACCGAGATACGCCGGCAGTGCGAGGACTGGCAGCGCGACGCGACCAAGGCGCTGGCGACGGGCCGGGCAGGCGAGGCGATCCATGCCTATGAGGCGCATGGCATGGTGCAGGCGGCCGAGACGCGTGAGCTGGCCCGCGCCGATCTTGTGGACCGCTGGGATGCCGAGCGCATCGCCGCGCCGGATCAGTCGCGGATCATCCTCACCCATACCAATGCCGAGGTGCGCGATTTGAACCTGGCCGCGCGCGATCGGCTGCGCGACGCCGGCGAGCTGGGGCCGGACGTGCGCGTGTCGGCCGAGCGCGGCGCGCGGGACTTCGCGACCGGCGACCGCATCATGTTCCTGAAAAACGAGCGCGGGCTAGGGGTGAGGAACGGCACGCTGGGGAAGGTCGAGCAGGTATCGCCGGAGCGCATGGCGGTGAAGCTGGACGATGGCCGATCGGTCGCGTTTGACCTGAAAGATTATGCCCATGTCGATCACGGCTATGCCGCCACCATCCATAAATCGCAGGGCGTGACGGTCGATCGCGCGCATGTGCTGGCGACCCCCGGCATGGACCGCCATTCGGCCTATGTGGCGTTGTCGCGGCACCGCGACGGGGTGCAGCTCCATTACGGCCGCGACGACTTCGGCGACGATCGCCGGCTTGTCCGCACGCTGTCGCGCGAGCGGGCGAAGGATATGGCGTCCGACTATGGCCGCGACCGGGATGCGGAGATTCGTGCTTTCGCCGACCGGCGCGGATTGTCGGGCGAGATCCGATTGCCGGAACGGGCGGAACGCTCGCCGGTGGAGATCCTTGGCCCGCGCGCGGGAACCATGCGCCAGATGGGCGAAGATCCACGCACGGTTCGCGATGCCGGCGACCGCGGCGCTGGCGCGGGACAAGCCGCGGCCGAGCGGCAACCGCGGCGAGGCATGTTCGACGGCTTCCGGCCTGCCCCGCAGCGCCCAGCGCCGGAATCGACGCCGGCAGGCGAGCGCGAGAAGGCGGCCCCCAAGCGCGGCATGTTCGACGGGCTGAAGCTGTCGGCCGCGCCGCTGAAGGGCGCGGAGCGCGCGCCGGTCCCTGCCGATCGCGGCCAGGGCCGCGACTATGCCCGCGCGGTCGAGCGGGCCTCGCGTTCGGCCGAGGCGGTGTTGCAGGCGCGGGCGTCGGGCGCTCCGGTCCTTGAGCATCAAAAGGTCGCGCTCGAGCGCACGACACAGGCGCTGGACCAGATCAGGCCGGGAGCCTCGCGTGACCTCGCATCGGCGATGCAGCGCGATCCCGCCTTGCTGCGCGAGGCGGCGGCGGGGCGCAGCGGCCCGATGATCGAGGCGATGGCCCAGGAGGCGCGCGTGCGGGCCGATCCGAACTTGCGCGCCGATCGGTTCGTGGAACGCTGGCAGGGCCTCAAACAGGAGCGCGACCGCCTCTATCGCGCCGGCGACATGGCGGGCCGGGAGCGCACGGGCAAGGAAATGGCGGGCATGGCGAAAAGCCTTGAGCGCGATCCCCAGGTGGAATTGGTCCTGCGTAATCGCACCCGCGAGCTGGGGCTTGAGATCGGCATGGGCCGGGGGCGCGGCATGAACAGCGGCGACCTTGGCCGCGAGCTGGCGCGGGATTTAGGGATAGGCATGGGGCGCGGAATGAGCCGGTAAGGAGAGGATGATGGACGAGGATAATTATCGCAACAACGGCAGGGCCGGCGACGATCCGCAGGCGGCGTTCGAGCAGTTGCGCGGCGAGGTGGCGCTGGTGCGCCTTGCGGTCGAGGGGTTAGCCCGCGCGCGCGAGTCCATCGAGATTCCCGATTATCAGCCGACGCTCGCCAACACCGAGAAGATATTGCTGGCGCTCACCCAGCGGGTCGATGTGATCGCGAAAAGCCCCGCGATGAAACTCACCCCGGAGACGATGGGAGAGCGTGTAAACGCTTCGGTGGCGAGTGCGACGGGCGAGCTGCACAACCTGGTGAACAGCACGCGATCGGACATGAGCGAGGCGGCGCGGGAATTGCGGGGGCTGATCGGAACGACGCGCGCGCGCTGGCAACAGGATCGGTGGCTGTTTTGGATCGGGTTGGGCGGCGTGGTGCTGGGGATATTGCTCTATGCGCTTCTCGCCGGCCTGATCGCGCGCGCCATGCCCGATAGCTGGCAGTTGCCGGAGCGCATGGCGACGCGGGCGCTTGCCGAACCGACGCTATGGGATGCCGGCACGCATCTGATGCAGCGCGCATCGCCGGCGAGCTGGGAGGGGATCGTCGCGGCCGCCAATCTGGCGCGGGACAATCGCGAGACGATCGAAGCGTGCGGCGCGGCTGCCGCCAAGGCGAAAAAGACGGTGCGCTGCACGATCGAGGTCAAGCCGGCGAACAATGACCGCTGATCGGCGCGCGCGGCCAAGCTCAGCGTCATGCCTTCGCCGATCGCGTAGCGGCCGAGCGCCATATCGCCGCCACCCTACGCCGGCGCGGCACTGCCGAGGGGCGTATCGGCGTGCCCTATCGGCCTATAGGGGCTAGGGGCGAATCACGGATTTCACCTGAATCCCGTCATGCCGTGGCGCAACTCCTGACGATCTCCGCCGCGCACGCTATTGCGCGGCCTCTCTGATCCCGCATAATGTCCGAAAAACACTGTCGGATTGTAAATGTGTCCGACAACATGGTTTTGGGGGTTTTCCGTCATGCTCGTTGGCTACATGCGCGTATCGTCAACCGATGATCGGCAATCGGTCGATCGGCTCTGTTGCAAAGATTGGCGGCAGTCAGAGGTAGGCTGTCGCTCTGCGCCGATCAGGCGGCTGCTGCGAAATGGTGGTTGAGCATGCCCATGGCCTCCGTCAGCGCCGAGGGCCCAATGCCAAAAGCTCTCTCCACAAGGCGCACCTCGCCCCTGATGCCGGGCTGCAGGCACCAGGGGCGAGCCTGTCCTTTGCGCAGGGCTCGCATGACTTCGAATCCCTTGATCGTGGCATAGGCCGTGGGGATCGATTTGAAACCGCGCACCGGCTTGATCAGTATCTTGAGCTTTCCGTGATCGGCCTCGATCACGTTATTGAGATACTTCACCTGCCGGTGGGCCGTCTCCCGGTCCAGCTTTCCTTCGCGCTTCAATTCGGTGATCGCTGCACCATAGCTCGGCGCTTTGTCGGTATTGAGCGTGGCAGGCTTTTCCCAGTGCTTCAGGCCTCGCAGGGCCTTGCCCAGGAACCGCTTCGCTGCCTTGGCGCTGCGGGTCGGCGACAGGTAGAAATCGATCGTGTCGCCCCGCTTGTCGACTGCCCGGTACAGGTAGGTCCACTTGCCCCGCACCTTGACGTAGGTTTCATCCAGGCGCCAGCTCGGATCAAAGCCACGCCGCCAGAACCAGCGCAGCCGCTTCTCCATCTCCGGGGCGTAGCACTGGACCCAGCGATAGATCGTCGTATGGTCGACCGAAATGCCGCGTTCCGCCAGCATTTCCTCAAGGTCGCGATAGCTGATCGGATAGCGACAATACCAGCGCACCGCCCACAGGATCACATCACCCTGGAAATGGCGCCACTTGAAATCCGTCATCGTTCCGTCCGTCCAATCTCCGCCAAGCATGCTCAAGCTTCACGATTTTTGCAACAGAGCCGGCGCGCGGATCCTGTGGTGCACGCCCGTGTTTGGCCAGGCCGTGGGCACTCAACATATCGATGAGATTCTCGCGGTCTGGTATCCGACTCACAAAACCTTCCTCGATCTTTCGGATGCGCCCGGGGCTAAGGAAAGCTACCGCCTGAGAGGCGCCTGCGTGGCCTACGCCGTCATCCATCGATGCTCCGGCAGCAACTCTCCGCTCGACGGCAATGGCTAGAACGATTCCTCGATTGACATGATATTCATCATGCGATATGCATCGCCGACCGGGCAGACCAGAAAATCGCTCAAGGAGAATATCGATGAGCCTCGGCGCAAAGCCATTTGGCGAGAAGAAATTCATTGAGATCAAGGGCCGGCGCATGGCCTATATCGATGAAGGGACCGGCGATCCGATCCTCTTCCAGCACGGCAATCCGACGTCGTCCTATCTGTGGCGCAATATCATGCCGCATTGCGCCGGGCTGGGACGGCTGATCGCCTGTGACCTGATCGGCATGGGCGATTCGGACAAGCTCGATCCGTCGGGGCCCGAGCGTTATGCCTATGCCGAGCATCGTGACTATCTCGACGCGCTGTGGGAGGCGCTCGATCTCGGGGACAGGGTTGTTCTGGTCGTGCATGACTGGGGGTCCGCCCTCGGCTTCGACTGGGCCCGCCGCCACCGCGAGCGTGTACAGGGGATTGCCTATATGGAAGCGATCGCCATGCCGATCGAATGGGCGGATTTTCCCGAACAGGATCGCGATCTGTTTCAGGCCTTTCGCTCGCAGGCGGGCGAAGAATTGGTGTTGCAGGACAATGTTTTTGTCGAACAAGTTCTCCCCGGATTGATCCTGCGCCCCTTAAGCGAAGCGGAGATGGCCGCCTATCGCGAGCCCTTCCTCGCCGCCGGCGAAGCCCGTCGACCGACCCTGTCTTGGCCTCGCCAAATCCCGATCGCAGGCACCCCGGCCGACGTGGTCGCGATCGCCCGGGACTATGCCGGCTGGCTCAGCGAAAGCCCGATTCCGAAACTCTTCATCAACGCCGAGCCGGGAGCCCTGACCACGGGCCGAATGCGCGACTTCTGCCGCACATGGCCAAACCAGACCGAAATCACGGTCGCAGGCGCCCATTTCATCCAGGAGGACAGTCCGGACGAGATTGGCGCGGCGATTGCGGCGTTTGTCCGGCGATTGCGCCCAGCATAATCCGGAACCGGCTCATTTTCTAAGATCCGAACAAACCACAGACGCGGCGACGCCGATCACCCGCGCAGGACAATAGGAGAGACCGACATGAGCGACGACATTTTTGGCTCTGTTGCAAAGATTGGCGGCAGTCAGAGGTAGGCTGTCGCTCTGCGCCGATCAGGCGGCTGCTGCGAAATGGTGGTTGAGCATGCCCATTGCCTCCGTCAGCGCCGAGGGCCCAATGCCAAAAGCTCTCTCCACAAGGCGCACCTCGCCCCTGATGCCGGGCTGCAGGCACCAGGGGCGAGCCTGTCCTTTGCGCAGGGCTCGCATGACTTCGAATCCCTTGATCGTGGCATAGGCCGTGGGGATCGATTTGAAACCGCGCACCGGCTTGATCAGTATCTTGAGCTTTCCGTGATCGGCCTCGATCACGTTATTGAGATACTTCACCTGCCGGTGGGCCGTCTCCCGGTCCAGCTTTCCTTCGCGCTTCAATTCGGTGATCGCTGCACCATAGCTCGGCGCTTTGTCGGTATTGAGCGTGGCAGGCTTTTCCCAGTGCTTCAGGCCTCGCAGGGCCTTGCCCAGGAACCGCTTCGCTGCCTTGGCGCTGCGGGTCGGCGACAGGTAGAAATCGATCGTGTCGCCCCGCTTGTCGACTGCCCGGTACAGGTAGGTCCACTTGCCCCGCACCTTGACGTAGGTTTCATCCAGGCGCCAGCTCGGATCAAAGCCACGCCGCCAGAACCAGCGCAGCCGCTTCTCCATCTCCGGGGCGTAGCACTGGACCCAGCGATAGATCGTCGTATGGTCGACCGAAATGCCGCGTTCCGCCAGCATTTCCTCAAGGTCGCGATAGCTGATCGGATAGCGACAATACCAGCGCACCGCCCACAGGATCACATCACCCTGGAAATGGCGCCACTTGAAATCCGTCATCGTTCCGTCCGTCCAATCTCCGCCAAGCATGCTCAAGCTTCACGATTTTTGCAACAGAGCCGGCCATCCCTTCGGAATAGCGTTAATATCGAGCGCAAGCGGCTCGGTTTGTCGGGAGCTGCATGGGCCGGGGCCGGGGCCTCCGTCGCTGCGGGGTGGGCCTCATCCCATAGAGCTTTCCAACGCTCCGCCTCAATGCGGCGCGCCATTGCGCGGTTCTCAACCGCGTGCAGCCTTCGCGCTTCTCCGGGATCGCTATCCATGAATCTTGCGCTGCACGATGAATGGTAAGTTTCCGTTGCACACCATGATTAACAGCCTGCCGACGATAAAGGCTGGGCATATCGCGCGGGCGCAGCTCCTTCGCCTTGCCAGCGCCGTGCCTGCCCGATACGGTTCTGCAACAACTCTGCTTTCGGGTCGCGCACAACCCGCCGTTGTATCCGAAAGTGCGAAAGCCCGGCCCTGTGTCGGGCTTTCTTATATTCGTGCTAGACCACGCTCCAACAAATAGTTCTGGTTCTCATAGACGCCTGCGTCTATGCCGGATCTGACAGAGGAAGCGGGATGGCATTGGAACCTATCAGGGTATTGGAGTTCGCGGACGCCGATCGCGCGGACGTGCAACGGCGCGTGGTCGATGCCGTGCAAGCTGCGCCCGAACGGTTCCTGACAGACTATGCGGCCCGACCCGGCACTTTCGGAGGGCGCTACGTCTGTGCGGACGCCATGAAGGAGCTGCTTCCCGAATATACCGCCTCAAGAGAGGCCCGCGGCCGATACAACGCGCCCGTCCACAATGCCGCGGCCGTTCTGGCGGCCGAACAATACCGGCGCGTAGTAGCCGATAGCTCCGATCCGGCCCGCAACCTGGTGCTGTTCGTAACCGGGATGCCGGGGGCCGGGAAAACCTCTGAAATCCAGTATGCGGCGCTGCATGAAGGAAACCGGCTCGGCCGTGACGTGCGCGCGATCTTTGAGGGCCAGCTTGTCGATCCGCAAGCGAGCATCGCCAAGGTCGAACAGGCATTGAGCGCCGGATGCAGAGTCGGGGTAATAGCGGTGCTGCCTCGGCCAGAGGAGGCGCTTGCGCACACGTTCCAACGCTTTGAGGAGCTAGGCAGGGGCGCGAGCGCGGCCGTGATGGTGCGTATTCAGGAAGGCACGCCTGACGGCCTAGAGGCCCTTCTAGGTCGCTTTGGCGATCAGATTTCGGTTGCGGTCCATGACGTGCGCGATCGTGCGAATGTTCATCGCCTAGAAGGCATGGACGGTGTAAATATCTGGCAGAAGGAATTGGAAAATGGACCTGTCCAAGAAAGGCTTGAAAGAGAGTTCGACCGGCTCAACCAGCTCGGCCGCGTCAGCGCCGATTGCGCCCTCCAATTCAAAGGACAGTCTCCCCACGGGCAACTTTACGCGATTGGAGGCCCTGATGTTGGTGGGAGCCTCGCACATGGCGACGGACGAAAAGCTACGCCGGAAAGTGGCCGAACGTCTCTCCTGAACGCGGCGCGGGGAAGCTCGCTCGCCGGACTCTCCGACGCCCTCAAGACAGGCCAGAGCGAAGGCGACGGCAAAACCAAATCCAACGAAATCGGCCACGGCCTGCCTAAGCCGCCGTCGCCCCGGCGTTCCAGATGAACGCCCCCAGCCCGAACCTTCCGTTTGGTGTTAGCCGGGGAGCGTTGCGAGGGGCTGGCCCCTTGCTGTGGGGGTCGAGCGGGACGCTGGGCGGCCCGATCGCAGGGGGACGCTTCCCCCGCCTGCTCCTTCTTTTCCAGTAGGTGCCATGACCGGCTATCTCGGCTCGAAACAGGTTTCGGGCGCATATCAGGCTGTGATTGCCAATATGCCGCCGCACGATACCTACATTGAGACGCATCTAGGCTCCGGCATCGTCCTCCGGCGCAAGCCTCCCGCTGCCCGCTCGATCGGCCTCGAAATTGATCCGGCTACCTTTGAGTGCTTCGGCTCGATCGCGGCAGAGGAATCGAGCGCGTTCGATGGCGCGGCCGTCGAAACCTACAACGTCGATTGCCTCGCCTTCCTGCGCGATTTCGACTTTTCGGCCGCTGGGCGCGTGCTGATCTATGCTGATCCGCCCTATGTCCTCGCCACGCGCTCCCATCCGGGCACGCGCTACCGCTATGACTATACGGAAGCGGACCATAGGGAACTGCTGGCCGTCCTCGATGCGCTGCCCGCCTCGGTGATGATTTCAGGCTATCCCTCGTCCCTGTATAGCGAGCTGCTGCCCGCGCCGCGCTGGCGCGTCCTGTCCTATCAGGCCATGACGCGAGGCGGGCCGCGCACCGAATGTCTATGGATGAACTATGCGCCCGACGCGGCGCATTGGGCCACACATGCCGGGGTGGATTTCACCGATCGCCAGAGGATCAAGCGCAAGGCGGCACGTTGGAAACGCATGTTTAGCGAGCTGCCTGCGGGCGAGCGAATTGCGATCCTCGCCGCGCTGCTGGAAGTGGACTCATAGCAGGCCAGCGCCGCACTCGTTGCCGTTGTGAAATGATTAACCAAAGCATCCTAGATCAGCCCTGCGACCCGAAGAACCTTTCTCGATCATTTAGGTTCTTTCACTGGACCCGGCTGCATTAGCTGTCGGGTCCATCTTTTTGCGCCGCCAGCTCGTCCACCAACATTTAACCAAGGCGGGCAAGGGTCCGATTACCGCTCCTGTGTCAAAAGAGGCGATGAACGGCGATAACAACAGGCCCTTTTCGCGCGGCGATTTGTCGGCGCTTCTGCTGCTGCTGTTCACGCTCGCCATGATGGCCTATAATTATTCGCATCCAGCGTGGGCGAGCCAAGGCGGCATATGGGCCTACATTGTTCCCCGCCACGGGACAGCATCATAGGCGTGCGCGCCTATCCGATGACTGAACGGACAAAGCGGACGATCGGCGGCCCAACGCCCGCGAGGAAGGCAAGCCCGGTAAGCGCCAGCAATCCCCAAAACTCGATGTGGATAAGCAAGTCGCTGCCGGAATCGTCGTTCGGATCGGGCCAGTCCTTCATGGCACCGGATGATTACGGCTCCGGCTCGATGCTGCAACCTCCTAAGCCAGCAAGGGGCTTCACCGGCCAACATCATAGACGGGAACGTCTATGCCACCGGCGACATAGACGCGGGCGGCTATGCTGCAGCGCATAGACAGCGGCGACTATGCTTCAGCGGCCAACATTTCCGAGACAGGGCAACCGATCGCGTCCGCGAGCTGCGCCATAACATCCAAGGTCGGATTGGCCTTCCCGTTCTCGATAAACGAAATGTAGGAGGCCGTGACGCCGGTTTGCTCATGCAGCATCGCTTGCGACATTTTGAGGGCCTGCCTCCGCGCCCTCAACCGCTTCCCGAATAATTTGCTCAACGGGTGCGCCATATCGTCCAAACGTAGGTATATTGCCATTCTGGAACCTGCTTCGGAGTCGGGTGATGATGGACTTGAACGACGAACAATATCACCGCCTCCAACATGCTATAGCCCTCACGCGCGAAAGCCTCGCTATCGCGGCGGAGCTGGGCGACGATCTATCAGCCTTTCAACTGAAACACGCGCTCCATTCGCTGCATTACATTAGCGAGCTAGAGGCCGAAGGCCATGACGATCGGGAGCCTGTCACCCTGACCGTGGATGAAGCGGAGGCCCCGCGAACTGCGAGAACAATGCGAGACACGGACCTGAGCGATGAACAATATCGCGGCCTCCTCCACGCTATAGACCTCGCGCGGGAAAGCCTCGTTATCGCGGTGGAGATGGACGACGACATAACCGCCTTCCATCTCAAAACCGCGCTCCGTTCCCTCGACTATTCTAGGAAGCTGGTTTCCGCTTGATCTAGCGTCGAACGCTGCGGCGCTGGGCCGGTCGATCGTCTCCGATAACCGGCCCGGAACGCTTCCTTTCGCGTTCGTCGTCCAGCTCGATCCGGGGAGCCTCCCGCTCCTGCTGACGCGGGTTCTCGATCGCCGCCCTGATCTGGCGCACCACGCCTTCACGGCCCAAGCGGCTGTTCTGCTGCAAGTCGTTGAAGTCGGTGAAGCGTGCCGGGTCGGCCTGCTGCTCGCCGGGGGCGAAGGTCGGGAAGACCGGAACGCCGTTCACGGCCTGCGCCGCTTGGGTCGCCTTCTCCTTGCCGGGATTGTAGCCGAATTTCTCCAAGACGCGCTGATCGTCCTCGCCCATGATGAAAATCGGCTTGTCGGGGTAACGCTCGCGCAACGCGGCTGCGACGGCGGGGAGGTTGCCGGAATCGAACGCCGCGACGGTCGCATGGTCCACCACGCTAGAGACGGTCGCCATCGTCGCGTAGCCTTCGCCAATCATAATGCGCGGGGCCTTGTCGAGCGCGGCTAGTGCGGCCTGCGGCGTCACGCCCCCGTTGACCACATGGAAACAGCTTTCCTTGTGGCTCTCCTTCGCAAAACGCTTCGTGCCGTCTTCCTGAATATATTGCGTCGTCCAGTGCTTGCCGCTGGTGTCGATCGCCGGAAGGTGGATTGTAGTATCGCTGGCGCTGGCGAGCGCGCCGATCGTCGGCGCAATACCCTTCCTCTCCATGTAGGGCGTTGCCTGCTCGATCTGACGGCATTGCGCGGCGCGCTGCTGCACGCGCTCGGCCGTCGCATCATATGTCGCCGCCCGCTCCCGCTCGCGCTCCTCTCGCTTGGTGGCGGCCTCGGCGTTCAACCGGGCCTTTTCCTCCTCGCTCAACGTGTAGCCGGTGCTTTTCCATCGCATATCCAGCCCCGAACGGTTGTTCTTGATGTAGCCCGCTGGGTGGCCATCGGTGAAGGCGACATAGAAACCCGCCGCCTCGCCCTTTCCATCGCCCTGTGCCGGAACGCGGTGGGTCTTGCCGTCCATCATCGGGTGCCCTGCGGGAACCTCAAGGCCAAGAGATTTCATCGCGTCGGCAAATTCGACCTCCGGGCTTTTCGCCTCCTTCTGGCGCGGCTGATTGTCTATTTTCCAGCGCGCCAGCTTCTCCGGGTCCGCGCCCTCCGGCGCATACCAGCTCTTGCGAGCGGCATCCCATTTCGCGCCGTTGGCTTTGGCAAGGGTTCGTTCGCCATAAGGCACCGCCAGATATTCGCGTGCCTGTCGCGGGGTTTCGTGCATCGTTTGCCCTTCCTGCGGCTGCTCCGGGGCCGTGGGGCGCTGCGCGCGCTCGCCGGGGAGCGATTGGCCTAGATCTCCTGCGGGTGCCTCTACGGCGCTTGAAAGCCATTTCTGGAACGGCTCGACATTAGCGCCTGCCGGAACATACCACGACTTTTCGGCCTTATCCCATTTCGCGCCCAAGGCTTTCGCCTCGTCCTTTTCCCGATAGGGGACCGCAAGATATGTGCGGGTGGAAGGCTCTGGCGCGGCGTCCCGCTGGTCGGTCGCGGCGATGCCCAAGGGCGGCGAATTGACCGCATAGAGAGGGGCCAAGCCCTGCCGCTCGCGGCGCTCATCGGCATATTGCTCGGCCTTCAAATTGACAAGGCGGGCAACGTCCTCCGGGTTCTGGTCGCGGCCGTCAAAATCGGTGATCTGGTTCGGCCCAAGCGACAAGGCGATATAGCGGCGGCGTTCGCTATCTGCGGAATAGCCCGCCATAAGGTTTCGCTCGCCGTTCGGGGTTATCATCGTGCCGATCGGCCCGACGCCCTCAAATTGCCGTCGAACGGTGTGCATCGGCCCGCCACTATCAACCGGCTCCCAACCGTGCTTGTCGATCAGCGCGCGCAAAGTGCGGTCGGAATAGTGCTGCTGCGGCTCCGGTATAGGATCGCCTATGGCGGCAACGGCCCCGGCTGCGGCGGCCCATCTGTCGCCGCTATGGTCTGTCAGCCGCTCGACCGTAAACCCGGAGGCATTGAGCGCCGCCGCAAGCCCCGGTCTGGCGAAGGCGGCCTTTATACGCTCGTCCAGCTCCATATTGAGGTCGTCGGATATTACTAGGTCCGCTTCCTCGTTCCCCTCGAAATGGGGGCCGTTCTGCCACTCCTCATAGGCTTGAACAGTCTTGGCCATGTCCGCGACCGCAAGCCGATCGCCCTCATCAAGATCATTCTGGCGATACTCCTGCGCCTGCTGGAAGTCTGGCGGTAGAGTAACGCGGAACCTGTCAAAATCCTCGCGCGTGGCAGGCCGGATTTGATCTAGCGGACTGGCATAGAATGGCCCGTTAATCGGGTTGCGCCCGTCTATATTGCTGGCAAGAACGCCCAACATCGCCATGCCCGGCTGCTGATAGCAAAGCGTATTTTCGTTGCTGACGAAATATTGCGTATGGTCGTGTGCCTGCTCGACCTGCTGAACCTGTTTTTGTTCCAGCGCCAGAACATAGGTGTGAATCTTCTCGGCGTCCGATGCGGCACGGACAATCTCAAGCGGGTCTTCCTCAAGGACTTTGATCCATGATCCGACATAGGCCGCGTGCTGCTCCGGGTCGTGGCCGATCTGCAATTCCTGCCCGGTTATGAGGCTCGCAATCTCGGCCCGCAATTCTTCGCGGGCATAGCCTTCCGAACCGAACGGGTGCGCCAAATCCCGGTCAAGGCGGTTGGGGTGGCCAGTCCAGTGCCCCAGCTCGTGCAGCGCCGTGGCGTAGAACCGATCCGCGCTCGGAAACTGGCTCCGCAACGGCAAGGTGATGCTGTCGGTCGAAGGCCGATAATAGGCGCGGTCGCCCGCTTCCTCGGTGATTTTCGCGCCCGACGCCCGCAAGATGGCCTCGGCCCGCTCCACCGGATTCCATTCGTGCGTAGTGGTGACGATCGGGGCAAGCCCGTCGATCTGCTCGGCGTTGAACACCACGGCATAAAACGCACGGGGCCGCTCAAGCTCGACCTTCTCTTTCCTCTGGCGACCCTCGGCATCCAGAACGGGCTTACCGCTCTCGTCCCGAACTACCCGCTCCTCCTCGAACTGCCAGTATTGGACAAGGGAGCCTTTCTCGCCCTTCCGCACCTGTGCGCCTTGGGCTGCGGCCTGCTTGTATGTCAGCCAGCGATTATCAGCCCGGCCCTCGGACATGAGATTGAGGACATTGACGCCGCGATAGCGTTTCCCCGTGGTGGGGTTGAACGGCAACCCGCTGCTGCCCGTCGCCTCCCAAGGCTTTTGCCAAGGGGCGGTGCCCTGCTTCAACTGCTCTATCAGCTTGTCGGCAACGCGCTGGTGAAAAGGTATCTTGCCCTCGGCCATATCCTCGCCTCCTCCCGATTAGTCGGCGTTGCGCGCTGCCGCGATCAATTCGCCGCGTCCCGTGGCGATCGGCTCCGCGTCACCATCAAGCCCTTCCTCGGCCTCGCGCGCGTCGGCCTCGCTCATGGCATCCTCAACAAAGGCCCCCGCCCGCTCCGCCTCCTCCGGGTCGAACTCCACAACCGCGCCGGGAGTCTCGGCGTCGGCAAGTTTGCGCGTCACCAGCTCGTCAAGGGTGGGCACGTCCTGCGCATTGGGTTGATCCGTCATGCTCGTTCTCCTTTGCTGAAATCGGGCTGTCCCTTGTTGTCGAAATAGGTCTGTTTGCAGCCGGGATAGGCGCTGCAACTCCACCAGAAGGCCCCCTTCTTTTTCGCGGAAGGACGCCGCACTAGGCCAGCGCCGCACGCTTGGCATTTGTGCTGCTGCGACGGCACGGGCGCGGGAGCCTTCACCAGCTCCGGCTTGCCCGCCTTGTCATTGGCGGTGAATTTACAGCCGTCGGCATAGCCGGTGCAGGACCAAAAATAGCCCTTGCTCCCTTTGATCCGGCGCAGCGGCTTGGAACATGACGGGCAAGGCGGCGCGTCGATCGCTATGGCAAGGCCCTGCTCTTTCACCCGCGCGACCTCGCGGCCGACATAATCGGCCAGTCCGCGAACGAATGTCATGGCATCGCTCTTGCCCTCGGCAATCGCGCGCTGCTGTTCGTGCCAAATGGCGGTCATGTCGGGAAATTTCGCCTGATCCGGCAAGGCGTCATAGAAGCCGCGCGCCTGCGGGGAGCTGATGATATTCTTGCCCTTCTCGATCAAAAAGCCGCGATCGAAAAGCGTGGCTATGATGCTGTCGCGGGTCGCCGGGGTTCCAATTCCGCCATGCTCGCCCGCCTTCCCCTTGTCCTTCTCGATCAGGAGTTTCCTAAGCCGCTCGTCCCGAACATATTTGGCCACCCGCGTTAGGTCGGTCAAAAGCGTGGCCATCGTATAGAGCGGCTTGGGCTTGGTTTCCTGCTGGTCGGCGCTGGCGGAAAGGCATTGCCCGGCCATGCCCGACGCGATCGAACGCAAATCGGCCGCAAGGGTGTCCTCGTCCTCGGCAATGTCCTCATTGCCTACATCGTTCTTATAGAGAACCGTCCAACCCGGCTTGGTCACAACCTTGCCCCGCGCGGCAAAGGCGTGACCCGCAACCTCTATCTCGATTTCGGTCTGGTCATATTGGTTCGCGGGCCAGAACTGCGCGACATAGGCGCGCGCGATCAGCATATAGGTTCGCTGCTCCGGCTCTGTCAGCGCGGCAAAATCGGCCGTGGCTTCGGTCGGAATGATGGCGTGATGCGCGGAAACCTTCTGCGAGTTGAAGGCACGGCTTTTTATCGCCGGGTCCGCGCGCTGCGCGATCGCCGCCAGCATCGGGACCGTCGCGGCGACGGCCGCCAGCACGCCGGGGGCGTCCGCGTGCTGCTCATCACTCAAATATTCGCTGTCGCTGCGGTTGTAGGTGATAAGGCGATGCTTCTCCCGCAACGCCTGCGTAATGTCCTTCACCTGATTGGGCTTATAGCCGAATTTCCGTGCGGCATCGGTTTGCAGCTTCAAGAGGTTGTAGGGCAGCGGCGGCGCTGCCTCTTTCGCCGTGGTCTTGGCGCTGGCGATGCGAGCCGGTTGCCCCTGCACCGCCCCGGCTACCGCCGTCGCAAAATTGCGGTCGATCAAGCGGCGCTGCTCATCAACCGGGTCGCCCTCTCCGATCTGGTAGCGCGCGGGAAAGGTCAGCCCGGCGAAACTGAACTGGCCCGAAACCGTGTAATAATAGCTCTTGGTGTGCGCCTCAAAATCGCGGTCACGGCGGACGACAAGGCCCAAGATAGGGGTCTGCACGCGGCCGACGCTAAGAACGCCCTGAAACCCCCGCGCCTGCGCCGCGAGGGTATAGGCGCGGGTCATGTTCACGCCATAGAGCAAGTCGCCCACGCTGCGCGCCTCGGCCGATGCGGACAACCCGGCAAATTCACGGTTATCCCGCATGGACGCCAAGGCCCGCTGCACAACCTTTAGATTGTTGTCATTGATTAGCAGGCGTTGGACCGGCAACCGGCTCCCGGCCCATTGCAGAATCTCGTCAACAATAAGCTGGCCCTCATCGTCGGGGTCGCCCGCGTGAATGACGCTCCGCGCCGATTTGAGGAGTTTGCCGATCGTGCGGAGCTGGGCGCTCGTCTTGGCGACGGGCCGCTTTTCCCACGGGATGAAGCTGATCGGCAGCGCGGCCATGTTCCACGGGTCTTGCGGGTCCACCAGCTCAAGCATGTGGCCGATCGCCCATGTCACATAATGACGGCCGCAATCTATGAAGCCGTCTTGTCGCGCCCCTCCCCCAAGGCCCTCGGCAATGGCCCGCGCGAGTTCGGGCTTTTCAGCAATGACAATGATCTCCCCGCTCATGCCGTCACCACGTCACTACGGGTTTGATAGGGGCGGTCACTTGCCGCGCGCTGATCGGCCCGAAATAGCGGCCGTCGAAAGAGGCCGCGCCATCGCCAAGGACAAGGATTTCCCCGTCGCCTAGCGTCCAATCGGCATTGAGCCGGGGCAAGGCCCGCCCTGCCCCATCGGCAAGCTGCGGAGCGCTGTCGGGGACAAGGCGGCCGTTGATCCGCACGCCCTGCCCGCCAATCTGAACGCGGTCGCCTTTAGCGGCTAAAATCCGCTTCATCATTTCATAGCTTCCGCTGGGGCAGTCGCCGGGTTCGATGTAGCGCCTACGCAACGCCTCCAAAAAGGGCGGCGCTGCGGGCGGACAGAACGCCACAAGATCGCCCTTTTGCGCGGTCCCGCCCGTCGCCCGATAGACGCCTAGCGGGATGCTCGGCGTAGCGTTGAAGCGAAGGCCCGCCGCCTTCGCGCCAAGCATGGCGATCATGGCCCCCGCCACGCCACAAACCGCATAGCGGCTGACCTTGGCGAAGCTCGGCCGCTTCATAGTTTGATCCTCCGGCCCCCTTCGGGCGGCTTCGGCGCTTGATTGCCCCTGATCGTGTCGCTCCGATCCGGCGCGGGAATCTTGGCGCGGGCACTAAAGGTCGGGTCTTGGAAATAGAGGGGCTGACGGCCGTAGATCATGGGATAGCCTGCGACATAAATCAGCATGTCGCCCGCTTCCGAAATATCTCCGTCCGGGGTCTTCTTCGGCCCCGGCATCCTCATGCACTCATCCGGCGTCAAAAGCGGGCGCTGGGTTTCCTGCACGGTCTTGGACACGGTGCCACCAAAGAACCCCCCGCCCCCGCGTCCCGTGCTTTTAGTGATTTGCTCTTTAAGAACGGTGGTCTGCCCGGTGAGTTTGGAAAGATGCTCGGCCGTCTCAACGCGGTTGGGCGGATAGGCGTTCTGGATATGAGCATTGGAGGTTATCAGCTCATCCGGCCCATAGCCGGTTTCCCGGCTCCTAAGCTGGTTGGTGTCCTGACAAATGAGATAGAATTTCAGGCCGTAGCCTGCGGCGAACGCCAAGGACTCCTGAATGATTCCAAGTTTCCCAAGGCTGGGAAACTCATCAATCATAAATAGCGCGCGGTGCTTGTAGCTCTGAACTACGCGGCCCTCCTCGAACTCCTGCTTGGGCGCGAGGATACGCACCATCATGTTGAGCATGACGCGGACAAGCGGGCGCAGCCGGTCCTTATCCGTGGGCTGGGTGATGATGTAGAGGCTAACCGGCCTCTCGCTGTTCATCAGGTCACGAATGAGAAAATCGGAAGTGGCGGTATTCGCGGCCACAACCGGGTCTTGATATAATTCTAGATAGCTCTGCGCGGTCGATAGAACCGATCCGCCCTCATCATCGGGGCGATTGAGCTGGGCGCGTGCGGCTTTGCCGACAACGGGATGATTTTTGCCGCCCGGCAAATGGCCGAACGTAAGCATTTCCTCCCAAACTTCCTGCGCGGGCCGAACCGGATCGGCCAATACGGCATCCACTTCGGCCAAGGTCGCCGCGTTGCCGCCATGCTTGGCTTTGTAGATGACATGCAGGATCACGCCTACCAGAAGCGCCCGCGAGGTCTTTTGCCAATGGCTTTCGACCCCCTTCCCGTCCGGGTCCACTATCAGCGTAGCGAGATTCTGAACGTCTGCGACTTCGTTGTCAGTCCCTACCCTGATTTCGTCCAGCGGGTTCCAGTGGGCGGAGCCGCGCGAGCTGGCCGGTTCAAACCGCATGACGATCTGGTTGGCGTGCTGCTTCCTCCAACCGGCGGTCAACGCCCATAGCTCGCCCTTCAAATCGGTGATGACGGCGCTATGCGGCCACGAAAGCAGCGTCGGGATGACAAGGCCCACGCCCTTCCCCGATCGGGTCGGGGCATAGGTTAGGCAATGCTCCGGGCCGGAATGGCGTAGATAGACCGTCTTCCCGTTCTTCTCCTGATATGCGCCAATATAGACCCCATCATTTTCAACGAGGCTGGCCGCGCGAATGTCCTCCATGTCGGCCCAGCGGGCCGATCCATGCAGATAGGCATTGCCCTTCCCGGCGTTCGATTTCGCCAGTTTGACAGCAGCGGTTATCAGGACGCCCACGCCGAAAACCACGGTGCCCACGCCCACGGCTTGCCCGAAGGCGGGTTTCAGCGCCGGAACCTCGCTCCATTTGCTGAACCATTGCAGGAAACGCCACGGGGCATAGATATGGCCCGCGTTCGGCCCCAAGGTAGCCTGATAGGCCATCTGGTGCGCGAACATCTGCGTTGCGCTCCATAAGCCTCCAAGGGCGGAACCGGCCACAAGGGCCGCCAGCAACGGGCGATTATCGCCCTTGCTTCCGCGCTCCCGCACTTGCGGCCCGATGGCTGTATTGCGCTTCTTTGCCATGCTTTGCCCTTCTCGCGGCCGTTACCGGCTGCGCCCCTTGCTTTTGACGGTGCCGTTGCTGGCAATCTCGATCGGCTCGCCAATCGCCAGCTTGCCCGCGCGGGCGGCGCTGCGCGCGTCCACGGGCAGCACAAGCATGTCAGCGCCATCTCTTAGGAGTATCAATTTCTGCCCTTCGATTTGTCGCGTCCCGGCGTAAATCAGCGGCCCATGATCGCCAGTGAACAGCCGATGCGCCGGTATATCCATTCCAATGTGACGCTTCGCATTACGTTCCGCAATGTATTTATCCGCTGCTCTGGCCTGATCGTCGCTCATTCGCGGCCGATCGTCGTCCCGTCGCACAAGACGATCTGGCCGGGCTTTTTGGTCGTCCACGTCTGAATGAACATGACGCGGCAATAGCAAGCTACCTCGCTCGGCGTGCTGAACCAGACCGAGTTTGGACAGGTCGCGCAAACTACCTCGGCTTTCGGGCGGCGGCTCTCGTCCAACGCGGCCAATGTTGGGCTTAACGGCGCGCTCGCTGGGGGCCTCGGCTCCTCCGGCGCTAGAATGTCCATTTCTGGCGGGCTGTGCGTGACCAATTCCAACGGCGGCGATGCTGGCTCCTCCGGCTGCAAGGCCGGTTCCGGCGTTGGTTCCTCCGGCGCTGACGGCTCCGGGTCGGAATGTCCCGTTTCGACCTGGTGCTGTGGCGCTGGCGTCTCGTCCAGCGCCATTGACGGCGTTTCGCCCAACAACGCCAGCGCCGCCTCTATCTCCTCGTCCAATGATTTGTCTGTCACGCGCACGCTCCTCTTGCCTGATATTTTGACGGCGGGCCTCTAGATCGGGGTCCGCGAAAGTGATGGGCATGGCCGAACGGGCGGCGGCTTCCACCACAAGGGCCTTGAATTGATCGCTGCCGCTGATCGCCAGCCTGTCGCCATAGCGTTCGTGCGCAAGCCGCAAGGCGGCAACAACGCCCTCGATCTGCGCCCCGCGCGATACATGCAGGCGCTGGCCATCATCGCGCACCGCTGCATTGGCGGTGCGGTAGATGATCGTCCCGCGCTTAGTGATGTGGTCTTGCCTGATCGCTGCGGGATGCGCTGCGGTCGGCATGGCGGCTATATGCAGCGCGTCATTGGGGGCTGTGCGCCGCCCCTCCCGCGCGCGCAGGGCCTCAAGGGCGGTCTGGTCGCCTGCCTTGGCCTGCTCCTGTAGCCAGTCATTCCACCCGCGCCGGGAATTGCGCGACGCAATGCGCTCCCGTTCCCGCCCGTGGGCGGCGACAATCTTGGCAATGGCGGCCTTGGTGGAGCGGGCCGCCAATGCGTAATTGAGGCGCTTAACAACCGGGCCGCCACCTAGCAGCTTTATCGCCGCCCGCTTCGTCCTCCCGATGCGCTTCACCTGTTCAATGGCCGCGCGGCGCTTGGCTGCGGCCTCGGCCAGCTCGACCTTTCGGCGCGTGGCGCGTGTGCCCTGCTGCTCGCGGTAGGCGGAGAATAGGGCGCTGGTGTCGATACGGGAGGGCACGGGGCGCTTTTCATAGGTCTGACGGGCCTTCGGTGCCCCCTCCCCTCCCTGTGCGCTCTGGAAGGCTCCCAAGCGTTTCTCTAGCGCCCCTTTTGACAGTTCGCGCGCGATGGAGCTGGCCTTTACGGTCGTTCCGTCCATCGCCGCAAATATCAGGCCGTTGCCGCGCGCCTGCACCGACAAGCCGAAATTGGCCGCGATCTGGTGCAACTCGGCCCAACTCGCGGCGGCCTTCAATGGCTCGGCGCAATTCCGCTGCGCCCAACCTATCAGGCTTTCCGTGCCCGCGATCTGCTCCATGTCGCGCGCGCGTGCTTCTCCCGCGCGCTGCCGGGCCGCATGATTATCCGGCTCTAACCCGTGCTTGACCTCTAGCCGCTCACAAACAGCGGCAAGGGTTTGATAATCCCGCAACGGCGCGTGGATCGTGTGCCGGACAGGGTGAATCTTGTTGATCGCTAGATGAATATGCGTGTTGTCGGTGTCGTGGTGGACGGCGCTAACCCGTTGATGCTCGGCAAAGCCCAACGCGGCGCATACCGCCTCCTCTATGTCACGCATAACCTCGGCGCTGGGATTCTCGCCGGGCCGGAAGGAAATAATCAAGTGGTAGGTCTTATCCGACGCCGCCCGCTGGTTGGCGGATTGGACAAGCATAACGTCCTGCGCAGCATCTTCTGGCGTATGGCCGTTGCAGTTGGTGACAGTCACCAGACCCACGCGCTCGTCACGTCCCTGCGCGCTGGTGATGTATCGCACCAACCCGCCAAAATCGCTCTTGGAAGTCGCCTTCATGGGGACGTGTTTTGCGATCATCGGCGCGGCCCCTTTTTTAGCCGCTAAAATCTTGCCGGGAGCGCAAGACCTTCCGAATGATGCCGGATAACTCCTCCTGATTGGCCTCGATTTTGGCCAGCACGCCCCGGATGATAACCGGCATCCGCTCCGGGGCCATCTCCTCCAACTTGGCGTCGTCGGTAAGCCATAGCTTCAACAGGCCGCCAAGGCGGCCAAGGTCGCCATTCACGCGCACCAACTCGCGCCCCTGTTCTATGTCGATCAGAGGGCGCGGCTCATGCCCTAATCCAAGGACGCGGAGATAGGTGGATGCGCTCAAGCCGGTTGCCTGCGCGGCGGCTTCGATCTCCGCTTTCTCCTCCGCGCTGCACCATATCTTGACGTGGTGCCGCTCGCGTTTGGCCTTGGGCTTGTCGTTCAACTCTCTCCCTTTCGACGCGGTAGCGGCGGGCCTCGCAGAGCAGGATTCCCGTTGAGCGCCCCCGGTGCGAATAAGGGGAGTAATGGGGGTGTCCGCGCTTGCGTGGATGCCTCCATTACCTATCCTGCCCCGTCTTCGACGTTTAGACGCCAAATAGAAACTGTTGCTGGAACGATCATATATCGTTCACCCCCGAAAATATCTAGCGCCACACGGCCTAATCTGGCAGAAAAATACGATATAGCGGGAGTTCATCGGTTCGTGGCCGGTTTATGAACGCTTTATAGCCGATTATGCGCCGAAAAATATCGTAGGTGGAAATGACAGACAGCGGGAAATCCTTCACGGAGCGATTGCGCGAACGGGCGGCCTCACGGGAGCCGGGGGGCAAAAACCGGAACCTCGCGCAATTCCTCGCCGCTCGATCGGACATAGATGCAGCCCTTGCGGAAGGATGGCCGGTGCGCGGCATATGGGAGCTGCTGACGGAGGAAGGCCGCATTAGCTTCGGCTATGCGTGGTTCGCCAAATACGTTCGCCGGTATCGCGCGCCAGCTACCGGGGAACCGCCCAAGGCACCTCCAGCGCCCCCCTCCCCTTCCCGATCAGCAACGGCCTCGGCCGAAGCTGATCCGCCGCCCCGGCCCAAACCGGCGCGCTTCAATCACCCGGCCACTCCGAACAAAGAGGATTTGGTATGAGCAACGTCCACATAGTTTTGCAGGGCAAGGGAGGTGTGGGCAAGTCGCTCGCCGCCTCGATGCTGGCCCAATATCTGACCAAGCGAGGCGAAAGCCCGCTCTGCATTGATACCGATCCGATCAACGCCACCCTTGCCGGGTTTCAGTCCCTCAACGTGTCCAAGGTCGAGCTGCTGGAAAACGGCGACATAAACCCGCGCAAATTCGACGCCATGATGGAAATGATCGCCGGTTCCAAGGAATCGGTGGTCATTGACAGCGGCGCGAGCAGCTACAGCGCCCTATCCTCCTATATGTTCGACAACGGTGCGCCTGACGTGATTGCCGATCTGGGCCATAAGCTCGTCCTGCATACCATTATCGTAGGCGGGCAATCGCTGATCGACACGCTTCAAGGCTTCGCCTCGGTAGCCGAAGCCTTCCCCGATCCGGCTGCAATCGTCGTGTGGCTCAACCCCTATCATGGGCCTGTCGAGGCAGAGGGTAAGAGTTTTGAACAGCTCAAAGCCTACCGGGAGCTAAAGGATCGGGTCGCCGCGATCGTCACCCTCCCCGATCTGAGAAAGGAAACCTTCGGGGCGGACGTTCGGGACATGCTGGCCGCACGCAAGACTTTTGAGGAAACGCTTGCCGATGGCGACATAGCCCTGATGCAGCGTCACCGCCTCGGCCGCGTTCGTGATGCGGTCTTTGCTGAACTCGACAAGGCTAAGGTCGTGTAATGGCCGATCACGAAAAAATCGCGGCGCTGATCGCGGAAATCTCGCGCCAGCACGGGGTCACGCTGTCCGCCGATGATCCCTTGATGATCCTGCAAACCATCAACGCGATGTTGCTGGGCGAAAGCGCCGATGCGCAGGAGGAGCAACTAAAGGCGTTCAAAAGCGAGCTGGAAGACATGAGCAATCGTTGGTCGATTGCTATCACCGACAAGGCGGAATCGGTGCTGAACGCGGCGCTGGACGCCTCGGAAGCCGCCATGAACGAGCGTATGGGGGCCGCAGCGAAGGCGATCATCAAGGAAGTGGGGGAGCATATCGGGACGGGGCTGCAAAAGCCCCTAAACGATGGCCGGGCCGTCGCTAACCGCAATCTCCTAGCGTCGGGCCTGACGCTGATCGCGGCGCTGGTAGTGTTGGCCGCCGCCCTGTTCCATCATTGACGCCAGCGAAGGCCCCTCCCCCATGTCGCACTATCCCCCATCTCTCGCCAATCCGCGCGCGAGCGTGCGGCCTGCCGGTTTCCGATCGTCCGCGCCGCGCTCGATCGTCTTTTCCCTGATCTGTTCTTTCTCCCGCTCCGCGCGCATGTGCAGCTCATGCAACCGACGTGCCTGCATCAGCTCCTCGAAATCATCGACAAGTTTCGGCTCTCGATATTCGAGCTTGGCCGCTGCGATCGTCTCCACGCGCGGGCCGTGAACGGCCATGCCGTCGCGGATTTCGCGCACGGCTTCCAGCCTTACCGCGATCCGCTGCACGGCCGCTTGCGCGTTGGCAATCCGGGCCTGCCATGCTTGGCGCTTGCCGGGCAGGGACAGGAAGCCGGGGGGCTGCTGCTGGATTTGCTGCAAACGGGCGGTTTGCTGCTCCATCATGCTTTCTAGGCGGTCCTCGATCTGGTTCGCCTGTTCAACCTTCTCCTCAATGACCGTCTGTAGCTGGGCGTTATAGGTTTCCTCGGTTGGCGCGGTGGCGATAGCTGCCGTTTCCTGACTATCCAGCGTGCGCGCCTCGTCTAACAGCCGGTCGGCGTCGGCCTGTGGGTCGCCCGTTCCCTCGTCCAGTGAAAACTTGTCCGGGTCTGCAATCGGCGTGTCCTGCATGGCCGTTCCTTTAGCGGCTAAAATTTCTAGCTTGCACTATATCCGATTTTCTTACCTCTCGCGCCATAAAAAAGGCCCCGCACAAGCGGGGCCTGTAAGGCTGGGCAGGGGAGGGGACTATCCTTCAAGGCCCAGTCGGCCCCAAGCTGCGATTTTGGCCAAGTCGGAGAACGTTTTGGGAACGTGGCATTCGGTATTGACGATGGAAATCATAGAAGAGGACAGTTCGCTCCATCATAGGGAGTGGGTTGATGGATCGGAGTATTCCGGGCGGGGATTTGATCGGACGATGGAGCCTGAGCTTTGCCGATATTGATTTTGTAAATTCGAAGCCGGCCCTGACGCGCCTTGGCCTCGCCGCGCAGCTGAAATTCTTCGCTTCCCTGGGGTTTTTCGCGATCGATCCCGGCTCAATCCCTACCGATGGCCTCTCGTATCTGGCCGAGCAACTCGGTGTCGAGGCTGGCGAGATAGCCGGTTATGACTTTTCCAGTCGGACAGCACGACGGCATTGTGCGGAGATCCTGATCCATCTTGGATATCACCGCATGAAGCGGGTGGATCGCGCGCAATTGACGGAATGGATTGCTGGCGAGCTGTGCCCGGGCGGCCAGTCGATCAATGCCATGCTTGAGCATGTTTTCCTGTGGTGCCGGGACCGGCGTATTTATGGGCCGTCGCGCAAGGAGCTTGAACGTGTCGTTCGCTCACAACGGCAAGATTATCTGGACACCTGGCTGATCGGAGCCAGTGATCGGCTTTCGTCAGATGCGGTGGCGTTATTGGAAGCCTCGCTTGCCGATCCGGACAGCTCGACCGGATTCAACAGGATGAAGGGTGACGCCGGACAGGCAACGCTCGACAACATTCTCGACGTGACCGAGAAACTCGCCTTTATCCAGAGACTTGATCTTCCCCATGATCTCCTGACGGCTACGGGCAAGCCATGGGTCGATCAGATTGTTCGCCGCGTTGCCGGTGAAAAGGCCTCGGAGATGCGCCGGCATGCGCCGGCGCGACAGCTCGGCCTTTATGCGATTTATCTAATGTCGCGGGAGGCGCAACTCACTGACGCGATGATCGACCTGCTGATCGAAACCGTTCACAAGATCGGAACGCGCTCGAAACGCAAGGTGGTGGGCGATATCGCGAAAGACATCGAGCGGGTCTATGGAAAGGAGCGCCTGCTGGTCGAGATCGCCAGCGCCTCGATCAATGAACCATCGGGGCGCATCTGCGATGTCATTTTCCCGATCGCCGGTAAGGCCAAGCTGGCGGCGATCGTCAAGGAGAGCCATGCGAAGGGCGCTCTGGACCGGCGCATCTACAAGGTGATGCGTGGTTCCTGGGCCAATCATTACCGGCGCATGCTGCCAAGCCTGCTTTCCGTACTTGAGTTCCGGTCGAACAACGCGGTGTGGCGGCCGGTCCTGGCGGCCCTCGACTGGATCAGGAGCAAGGTGGATGGCGGATGCCGCTTCGTGCCATTGCAGGATGTTCCGATCGATGAGGTGATTCCAGCGCGATGGCGCAGTTCCGTCATTGATGACGATGGGCGGGTAAACCGGATCAGCTATGAGCTTTGCGTCCTGACGCAACTGCGCGACCGCATCCGCTCCAAAGAAATCTGGGTGGTCGGGGCGGATCGCTATCGCAATCCCGATGACGATCTTCCCAAGGACTTCGAGATCAGGCGAGATGCGTACTATTCCGGCCTCAGCCTGACGCCAGATGCGCAGGCGTTTTGCGCCTCGATCCGGGAGGAGCTTGAACGGGAACTGTTGCTCCTCAATGCCAATATTCCACAAAACGACAAGGTCCGGCTCCTGTGGCGCGGCGACAACCGGATATCGATTACACCGTTCAAGCCCTTGCCCGAACCGAAGGGTCTCGCTTCGATCAAAAGCGAGATCGGTCAGCGCTGGCCGATGACCGGACTGCTGGACGTGTTGAAAGAGGCTGCTCTGGACACGGGATTGATGGATGCTTTCGAAACGTCGGCCTCGCGGGTTACCCTGTCGAAAGCAGCCTTGGCTCAGCGTCTTTTGCTGTGTCTCTATGGCTTGGGCACGAACGCCGGGCTCAAGCGGGTCGCTGGCGCAACACCCGATGTCAGTTACGAGGAATTGCTGCATGTCCATCGCCGTTTCATCCACGCGCCAGCGCTGAGGGAGGCGTGCGCGCGGGTAGCAAACGCGACACTGGCAATCCGCAATGCCGCAGTATGGGGAGATGCGGGCACGGCATGCGCGTCCGATTCAACGAAGTTCGGCGCGTGGGACCGCAACCTGATGACGGAATGGCACGCCCGCTATGGCGGCCGTGGCGTCATGATCTACTGGCATGTGGAGAAGCGCGCGACCTGCGTTTATTCCCAGCTCAAGCGGTGCTCTTCCTCGGAGGTCGCCTCCATGATCGAAGGCGTGCTACGCCATTGCACCGACATGGAAATCCAGCGCCAGTACGTCGATAGCCACGGCCAGAGCGCAGTCGGCTTTGCGTTCTGCCGACTCCTTGGATTTGAGCTTGCCCCGCGGCTGAAAGCAGTGGCACGCCAGAAACTGGCCCTTCCCCAAGCCGGCATGCGCACGCGGCTTTCCAATTTACTGCCGATCCTCTCCAGCCCGATCGACTGGGACGAGATCGAGCAACAATATGACGAAATGGTCAAATATGCCGCTGCCATGCAATCGCGCACCGCCGATCCGGAAGCGATCCTGCTCCGGTTTGCCAGAGCCGAAGTGATGCACCCGACCTACAAGGCGCTGAGTGAACTCGGCCGCGCGGTCAAAACAATCTTCCTATGCCGGTATTTGCGTCAGGAGGCATTCCGCCGCGAGATCCACGAAGGGCTGAATGTGGTTGAGAACTGGAACGGCGCTAATGGTTTCGTGTTCTTCGGCAAGGGCGGCGAGATCGCCACCAACCGCATCCATGAGCAGGAAATCTCCGTTCTGGCGCTACACCTCCTGCAAGCGTCGCTGGTGTATGTGAACACCCGCATGCTTCAGACCGTACTGGTTGAGCCGAAGTGGGCGGGGCGGATGACGCCGGAAGATTATCGTGGTCTCACGCCGTTGATCTACAGTCATGTGAACCCTTATGGCCGCTTCGACCTCGACCTGAACGACCGGATTGATTTTGGACGGCTTGCAGCGTGAGGCGGCTGATCGGCCTATAACATTTGGGTACACCCCAGAGTGATAGGGCCGAGTGACACCATTCGTCTGTCACAAAAGGGTGGGTTTGCGCTCAATGTGACGATACACTGCAAGAGCCACCCTAATGTGACGGATTTTGCACTTGGCTCGTATCGGATATGCCCGCGTCAGCACCACGGACCAGGATCTGGATATCCAGATTGGCCGCCTCAAGAATGCAGGTTGCGAAATTATCCGTTCCGAGACCGGATCGGGGGCCTCGCGGAGCGGGCGCACGGAACTGGAAACGATCATGCAGTTTATGCACACCGGCGACGAGCTGGTCGTGCTGCGGCTCGACCGGCTCGGCCGCTCCACGCGCGATGTCCTGAACCTGGTGCATGAGCTTGATGAAAAGGGAGCTTCGCTGCGCATCCTTGAGCCAGAGGTGACGACGGCGGGCGACATGGGGCGAATGGTCATCACCATACTCGGCATGGTCGCCGATATGGAGCTGAAGTTCATCAAGGATCGTCAGCGCGCCGGGATCGAAGCGGCGCGCGCCGAAGGCGTTTACAAAGGCCGGAAGAAGAACGTCGATGACGATGAAATCCGCCGTCGCCTTGCCGCCGGCGCCAGCAAGGCCCGCGTTGCCCGCGACCTGAAGGTCTCACGAATGACCGTCTATCGGGCGCTCGACATTATTCCGTCACAGACCAAACTGCCGGAAAAGCCGCCCACTGCCAGCATCGCCCTGCATCTGATTATCGAGAACTTCAACAAGCGTGGAAGAGGTAGAAAACCCGCTCGGGAGCGGATTGAGGCGATGCTGGAACGCGACTACGCCATGGTAAAAAACGGCAATTGTGATTACAAACTGACCGTCGCCTATGACCCCGATCCGGATGGCATTTCCCTTGATGAGGAAATCCAAAGCCTCCTCTCCGAGATGTTCAACATCGCAGAGAGCTACAATTGCTCCATGGAAGCCGATATCTACGAGGTCGGTGGTCAGCAACGGTCCTGGTAGAATCAATCAAGCGTTCAGTGTTCGTTCTTCAACCTGGCCAAAATCGCAGCTTCGGGCCGACTGGGCCTTCAAGAAGCGCAAGAAGCTGCACTTTTCCAAGATCGGCCTCGGTTTCCTCGCCGCTGTCTTCATACTTGATCCACGCCACGCCATCGCGCGAGGGCCGCTTATTCAGGATCAGACGGGCAGGGCGCTTGTTATGAGAAACCTGCACAATGGCCTTTTTCAGCTTTAGCGGGTCTTCCTCCTTCGGTTCCTTCTCCTCTCCGGCCCCGGCGTCGTCACTAGCGCCGCCGTTGCCCTCGTCGTCGCCCGATTCCTCCTCGGCCTCGCCGCTCAAGCCGGACTCAAGGAACTCCTTCAAGAGCCGCACCGATCCGCGCGTAATCTCCTGATCGGCATCGGCCAGCCAGCGCGCAACGCCCTCGCTATGCTTCTTGTGGAGGCCCACAAGGTCATAGATCAACGTCACGTCCTTGCAACGCCCGCTCTGGAACGCCTTGGCGATCGGCTCCGGCAAATCGAGCAATGCCGCGTGCTGGGTGACAAAGGCCGGGGATTTCCCGATGGCCTTGGCAATCTCGCCCTTCTTTTTCCCGTTGGCCAGCTCGCGGCCGATGTAGTCGGCAATCTCGCGGGCCGTGAGAGCGTCCCGCTGCAAATTCTCAATGACCTGATCGGCCTCGGTATAATCGGGGTCGATGAAGCCCGGAATTGTCACTTTCTCGGCCAACAGGGACGCGCGATAGCGGCGCGCGCCGTGGTTGATGAGATAGCGCCCCTCCACCTTGGGATTGGGCCGAACGGAAATAGGCGTCTTCACGCCGCGCTCCCTGATCGTCTCGGCCATTTCCGCCAGCGAATTTTCGTCAAACTGCTTGCGGGGCTGGTTCGGGTCTTCGTCAATCAGCGCCAGCTCCAATTCGAGCGGAGCGCCAGAACCGCCCTCCGGGGCCGCAGGAGAGGCTAGGAGGCTCGAAAGGTCGCCCAACCCCTCCAACCCTAGCCCCGCGTTCTGCGCGGGCTTCTGCGCGGCTTTGGTGGACGATTTGCCCGGCTTCTTGTCCTCGGTGTTGTCGGCCATCGTCAAATCTCCATCTTTTCTTGAATGTGGCGGGCCATCGCTCGCATTTCCTGCGCCGCTTTCCGCGCCGAAGTCCGTTTGATCGACCAAACCGGCAAGCCCGACGCCAGCGCGTCCGCAACGCTGCTCCGGTTTCCGATCGGCGTCGGAATGACCAACTGGGGATAAGCACGGGTCAGCTCGTCAAGGTGCTGCCCGTGCCGGGGATTCCGGCCATCAACCTTGCTCGGTATCATGCCAAGGAATTGCAGCGCCGGGTTCGCGCGCCGGATATTGGCGATCGTCG
This sequence comes from Sphingopyxis lindanitolerans, assembly GCF_002993885.1. Lineage (NCBI taxonomy): Bacteria > Pseudomonadati > Pseudomonadota > Alphaproteobacteria > Sphingomonadales > Sphingopyxidaceae > Sphingopyxis > Sphingopyxis lindanitolerans. Next base: position 93,654 of record NZ_PHFW01000004.1, on the reverse strand, counting down.
TCACCATCTTCTCAATGCCCTGCAAACTGTAGGCTTCAAGCTCGATGGGCGAGGCCGCAAAGTCGGCCGATAGCAACGCCGCTGCCATTCGGACCCCAAGGGACGGGGGGGTATCTATCAGGCACACGTCAAAGCCTTCCGCCTCGATCACGGCCAGACTGCGCTTGAACGCGCCAGCAGCCGCACCGAGATCTAGTTTCTCAAGATCGGCCAACCGCGCGTCGGCGGAAAAGACAGCAATCCCCTCGGCGTTAGCCAGGTCGAATTGTGACACGGCATCGAAAAGGCCGCTCGCCAAGGCTCCGCTATCATATTCGCCAAGGGTGAAGCTGGCATTTCCTTGGGTGTCCAAGTCAATAACTGCGACCTTCAACCCCTGTTCTTTGAAGTAATAGGCAAGATGAACGGTCGTTGAAGTTTTACCAACGCCGCCTTTCTGGTTCGCTATGACAAGTGTTTTCATCGTTTGGCGTCCAATCTTTCCACCGCCTCGCGCTGCCATTGCCGCACAAGGAAGGCTTTATGTTTCGGTAAAATCGCCGTCACACGCTCGAAACCTTCGGGAACCTCGCTATGCGCGTTCCAAATCCGGTTGACCGCCAGACAAACGGCATTGCGGGACACGCCTTCGCGCTTCGCCACGGCCGATTGGGCCTCGCCGTCCACCAGAACGGCGCGCGCCATGTCGAGCGGACGCGCCGCGATATTGAGCCGTCCAGCAGCTTGCTCAAAGGCCGACGCGCTCAAGCGTTTATCCATTGCGCCTGCCGCGATTCTTCTCGCGGTATAGCTTCGGCTCATAGACGCCAAGGAAGATGTAGAGGGCGATATAGACCGCATAATAGGCGAGGAACTGCCAACCGGCATGAACATCCGGCGTGTTCCAATACCAGAGCATCCGGCAGAACTGCCAGAAGACGACAAGCGGGATGATGAAACGCGCGACGGTCCAGATCAGGACTCCGAACGTCCAGACGGCCGCAATGACGTAATCCACGCGGTTGCCCTCCCATGCGGGTGGAGGATTGGGAAGCCGCATGACCGCAAAACGTGCGGGCAGCGGGGGAATTTTCGCCTTCATCGGAATACTCCGGTTTCGACCTTGGCGGGTTGCCCGGTCACAACCGATATAATGACAGCATCCCGAACCGTGTCAAGCCCCCGTAAAGTCTGAACGGCAATAATTTTAGCCGCTAAAATCGTCGTTCTGGTGTTCCCAAATATTTCCCAAGCCCGCAGCCGCGCACAACAGCGCCCATGCCGAATAGGGAATCTGATCGTCGCCGCCCGTCCAGCGCCGAATAACGCGGGTATTGCTCAAGCCTAGAAACTTGGACGCGCTGCCCCCTGTCATGTCCGCTGCTTTGAGGACCGCCCTTACCTCATCCGGCGTCGGCTGCTGCCACCCCTGATCGGCGGGCAATAGGCAATCTGGCCGAACATCAATCATGCGCGCGTCTGTTCCTTCGCTGGCGTTGCTCCTCATGGCGGCCGAATGAGGAATATGCCCGATAGGCAGGGAAGGGAAGGGGGGCACGCTGCCCCCCTGTGGCGCTAGTCGAGCGCGGCACCGATCGGCCCCGCTTCCGAATGTTGGGCGGCATAGGCAGATGCCCACGCATAGAGCTGGGCAAATTGATCCTCGCCGTATTTTTCGTGCATATGCCCCAGCATGAACAGGGTGGCTATAAGGCCCGCCGCGTCGGCCGAAACGTCGCCAGAGAAGCCGTTGCCGTCCCATTCCAGACGATATTGGGGCTGATCGCCGGGGGCCATGTAGAACCCGCCGTTCGATAGGGTGTAGAAATGCCAATATGCGCCCGTGTAGTCGGCGGATAGCTTGGACATATAGCCATAGGTGACGGCCTCGACCTCGATCATGCGCGCCAGCCCGAACAGCCGGGGCAGGCACATAATCCGGTCTTCTTCGCCAACCAGCACGGCGGCAATTCTCTCTCTGTTGCTCATCGGACTTCTCCGGTTTCGACCTTGGCACCATAGCCCGGCCATATCCGATATATTGGAAGTTTCCCGGTTGCTGTCAAGTTACGCTCGCCCGCCATGAAAATCTTTTAGCCGCTAAAATGGCCTCCATCGCAAGGCATATTTGGTCGCTGCCCCGCAGTTTTACAGAGTGCCGCTATCCGCGCCCCGAATGGACACGCATGTCAGCTCCCCAAATCGGAGCCTTACCCCCTTTTTGGTGTTCAAACAGTCTCAATTAAGCGTTGCGCGACTAGCGCAACTCCGCATCACCTTAGATAAATAAACTCAAGGGGAGGTTCAGAACCATTATGAGACTCACGGCTAGGCAACAACGCCATCACGGGCGCAAATGCCGTTCCATAGGCTGATTAGGGCCTCCGCTGTGGCCTTGCATGTCGTCGTCTCCCGTATGTAATCGGCCTTGCTCAACCGGGAGAGCATCCAAGCCTCATCTTCAAGCCGGTCCTGTAGGCGCTGGGCCTCGTCGTCGGGCACCGGGGCAGGGCGCTTGCGCCGGTCGAGCAATTCGAGAAGCATCCTCGGCAATTCCACCCGATAGGCATTGGAGGTCTGCTCTGATCGCGCCCCGTCCTCTGTGACGGTGTGGACGTAGCGCCGCAGGCGCGCCAGCAAGCCGATGCTGGTAAGGGCGTTCAAGGCCCTTGCGACGGTGGCCCTAGAGACGGTCGCCCATTCGGCTATCATTTCATAGCTGGGCACCACGTTGCCCCTGAAACGCTCCTCCATCCGCAACAGGGCTTGATACACCCGGATCGTGGAATTGGTGATGCTCATGCAATAGTGCTCGAACTGCGTTATCTCGCGCGGCTCGCGCCGCAGCTCCGCGCGCAGGGCGCGGCCCTTTTCAAACGCCAGATTGATCGCACGCCAGCATCCCTTGCGCGTCTTGGTGTCTCGCGCCGCGAGGAAGCCCTTTTCTACGTCGCTCCCGGCTTCCTTGCTGCCGCCGCGCACGCGGGCCTTGGTGATGTGCTTCCCGCCCCGGCTACGGTCGCCATAGGCTCGGCCGAAAAGCTGCTGGGTCAGCTCCCCGATCGCCAGCGGCCCTTTTCTTCTGGTGTCACTCATCGTCGTCCCTCCTTTGCGAAGGGCCGGGAGACAGGCAAAAAAATCCCGTTGCGCGAATCAAGCGCCCTTGAACCGAAGTCCGAAAACCGCTAAGTGGGAAATTGTCTGTAGGTTCAGTGTTGGCGCACTGTCCCACTAAGCGGTTTTGAGGGTGCCCGGCTTCGAGCCGGGCATTTTCTTATCCACTCACGGCCAGAAACTCCTGTTGCAGAAACATATCGTCCCCGATCCGCTCTAGGATCGCGTTGATTGCAGCCTCGCGGGACGTGAATCCCTTGCTGGCTTTCACCCTCTCCACGATCTCGACGGCTTTAGGGGACAAGGCCAAACTCATGCGCTTAAAGCCCTGCTCGCTCTGTGCCTTGGCGCGTTTGCGCTGGGACAGCGTGGAGGGTTTGAGTTGCGTATGATTCGCCATAATGCCCCGGCTTAAAGGACATTAAAGGTTCTGGCAATTCAGTGCTGAAAAAATATGCTGGCGACTGAAAGACATATATAGAAAAGCGGTCTGCGTTTACGTCGAAGTCCGCAGTTCAAGAGCATCAACGAGTGGCTTCTTGGGCCTACCAACTGAAAGAATCGAAGCTATAGCCTTACATTATCGAGCTACGCGCTACAGCCGTAATTTTCAAAATTGGTCGCCGCGATCTGATCGGCAATTAGCATCTTGGGGCCTGCGCTCGATCCTGCGAGCATTTACGGAATGGACGCCAAAGAGAATTACGCGGAAGCCTGATCTTGTCTCTCGCGCGTCACTTTCTTCTTTCAATCCGTTCGCTGCCACCCGTTATGCGCGCTCGCGCGCTCGGCCCGGCTCGTCCAAAAATGATGCTATAAACAATCATATTCGGCGTCATACCGCTTCCTTTCTCGCGCGCTCCGGCATATCCTCCGCAGCTACCCGGAATTTTAGCGGCTAAAACCAACCCCCTTGCGGAAGAAAGAAACCGAACCTGTGTATCGGAAGGTTCTCGCGATTAACATTAACCGCTTCTTGGCCTTAAGACGGCTCAAGAAAAAAGACCTCGCGGAGAACGCGGGGCTGTCTGTGTCCTTCGTATCTGACGTTACAGCCGGTAAGGGAAACCCGTCGCTCGAAACAATCGCCGCCATCGCAAATGCTCTGGAAGTCCCGCTTGTCGCGCTACTGGAACCGCCGCCTATCGGCACCGATGGCTGGGACGCCAGCCTAGCCGATACCTTATCAAAAGAAGATAAAAAGCTGGGGCTTCCTCCCGGTTATAAGCGCGTTTCCGCTATCGTCACGGATCATCAAGCGTTTCAGATAGCACAATGGCACAAGGCTGCCCACGCTAAGTTGCGTCGGTCCTGACAATCCCCCCAATCTGAACCTAATTCTTTGCAATCGTTCTGGTTGCCTCCATGAAAATTCCGGTATATCCCTTGCGTCCATTTTGTTTTGGCAGGGACGGTGCTTCATGGAGGCCAAGGGGGAACCCGCTCAAGATACGGTAAAAGAGCGTGCGAAGGAGATGCTTCGCCGCTCCATGCAACCGCTTATGTTGGATGCGCTTGCCGACCCCAAAACCGTTGAGCTGATCCTGAACGCCGATGGCAAGCTATGGCTGGAACGCCTTGGCGAACGCATGATCTGCATCGGTAAGGTCGCCCCAAGCCGGGCCGAGGCGATCATCAAGGCGGTCGCTGGCTATCATAACAAGGAAGTGACGCGGGCCTCCCCGGTTCTGGAAGGCGAGTTTCCTATAGATGGCTCGCGCTTCGCCGGACAGATGCCCCCGGTCGTGCCCGCGCCGACCTTCGCCATCCGAAAACGCGCCGTGGCGATCTTTACCCTCGAACAATATGTGGAGGGCGGGATTATGACGGCGGAGCAATGCAGCCTCATCCATGAGGCTATCCGCGCGCACCGCAACATTCTGGTGATTGGCGGCACCGGCAGCGGCAAAACAACGCTAGTGAATGCCATTATCAACGGGATGGTGGACGCGGACCCGACCGAACGGCTCGTAATCATTGAAGATACCGGCGAGATTCAATGCGCCGCTGAAAACTACGTCCAGTTCCACACGTCCCCGCAAATCACCATGACGGCGCTGCTCAAAACCACGCTGCGGATGCGGCCCGATCGTATCCTAGTGGGCGAGGTGCGCGGCCCGGAAGCCCTCGACCTGCTCATGGCGTGGAACACCGGCCACGAGGGCGGAGCGGCCACGCTGCACGCCAACAACGCCGAAGCGGGCCTTAGCAGGCTCCAAATGCTCATCAGTATGCACCCCGATTCACCACGGCCGATTGAGCCGCTGATTGGTGATGCGGTGCATTTGATCGTCCACATCGCGCGCACGCCAGAGGGTCGCCGCATTGAAAGCCTGCTGGAAGTCGGGGGCTTCGTGGATGGGAAATACATTTTGCGCAAACTGTGAAGGAGCATGACATATGACGTTGTTTTGGAATGACGCCGCCGCCCGCCGTAAGGCGCTCATATGGGGTATGCTGGGGCTGGCGCTCGTCATGCTCCTGCTCTGGCCTCACGCGGCTTGGGCCTCGGATACCACGGGCGGCCTGCCTTACGAATCCTATCTGACCAAGGTGCGCCAGTCGATGACCGGCACCGTCGGTTATACCTTCGCCCTCGTCGGCATCGTCGTTGCCGGTGGTGTCCTGATCTTCGGCGGCGATCTCAACGGCTTTGTGCGAACGCTGTTGCTGATCGTCCTCGTCGCCTCGATGCTCGTCGGCGCTAACTCGGTCCTGTCCTCCATCACGGGCGGCGGTGCGGTGATTACCGGCACCGCTTCGCCCGCGCTGGCAGGCTAAAGGGGAGGGCCGGTCAACATGGCTCTGCGATCAGTGCCTATTCGCCGCTCTGGCGTCCGCAACAATCTGTTTTTGGGTGGGGACCGCGAGCTGGTCATGCTCACGGGCCTAGCGTCGATGGCGCTGATCGTTCCGGCCATCAATTCCTTGAAGGCGTGGGCCGCTGGCCTGCTGATCTGGTTTGCAGGCGTGTGGGCCTGTCGTCTCATGGCGAAATCGGACCCGCTGATGCGGTTCGTTTACATGCGGCACCGCACCTATCGCCCCTACTACCCGGCCCACTCCACGCCCTTCCGCAAGAACGGCCGCCTGCAATTCCGCCGCTACCGGCAACCGGGGAAGAAAAAATGATCCAGACAATCGCTGTCGTCATAGCGATCTTCGGGGCGGCCCTGCTCGCGGTCCTCGCCTTTGCGTCCTTCGCCAACGCGGCCGAACGCAAGCTGGCCCGGTATCGCTCCAAGGATGAAGGGCTTGCCGATCTGCTCAACTATGGGGCGATGGTCGATGATGGCGTAATCGTCGGCAAGAACGGCTCGTTCATGGCCGCGTGGATTTATGAGGGCGACGATAACGCCAGCTCCACCGACCGCCAGCGCGATATGGTCAGCTTTCGGATCAACCAAGCTCTCGCCGGGCTGGGCAATGGCTGGATGATCCACGTTGACGCGCCGCGCCGCCCTGCTGCCGCCTACTCGGCTGCGGGTCTGTCGCATTTTCCTGACCCGGTGACGGACGCCATAGATCAGGAAAGGCGCGAATTATTCCAGTCCCTCGGCACCATGTATGAGGGCTATTTCGTCATTACCGCGACCTATTTCCCTCCGGTCATAGCGGAGCAAAAGTTTGTCGAGCTGATGTTTGACGACGATCGGGAGCGGCCGAACAACAAGCAACGCACGGCCGACCTGGTTGAACGCTTCAAGCGCGAAATCACCACATTTGAAAGCCGTCTGTCCTCGGCCGTGAAGCTGACCCGCCTTCGCGCTCACAAGGTCGAAAATGAGGACGGCTCGACCGTGACGCACGACGACTTTTTGCGGTGGCTGCAATTCTGCGTCACCGGCAAAAATCAGCCGGTCGTGCTGCCCTCGAACCCGATGTATCTCGATTCCATCATCGGCGGTGTCGAAATGTGGACGGGCGTAATCCCGCGCATCGGCAACAAGTTCGTCCAGACGGTAGCGATCGAAGGTTTCCCGATGGAATCGACGCCGGGCATCCTCTCGGCGCTGGGCGAGCTGCCGATTGAATATCGCTGGTCCACGCGGTTCATATTTATGGACCTCCATGAAGCTGTGAAACACCTTGAGGATTTCCGCAAAAAGTGGCGGCAAAAGGTTCGCGGCTTCTTCGATCAGGTTTTCCAGACCAACAGCGGCAAGATAGATCAGGACGCCCTTTCGATGGTGGCCGATGCCGATAATGCGCTGGAGGAAGTCAACTCCGGCCTTATCGCACAAGGATACTATACCGGCGTCGTCGTCCTGACGGACGAAAGCCGCGATAAGGTAGAACAGGCCGCGCGCCAGCTTGAAAAGGCTATCAACGCACTCGGTTTCGCGGCCCGTATCGAGACGGTGAACAACCTAGAGGCGTTCTTGGGCACGCTGCCGGGGCATGGCGTCGAAAACGTCCGCCGCCCGATCATCAACACCATGAACCTAGCCGACCTGATGCCGACCAGCTCGATATGGACCGGCCTCGATCATGCGCCGTGCCCGATGTATCCGCCCAGCTCGCCCCCGCTCATGTCTGGCGTCACCAACGGCTCCACGCCGTTCCGGCTCAATCTCCACGTCCGCGACGTGGGGCATAGCTTCATCTTCGGCCCCACGGGCGCAGGCAAGTCAACGCTGCTCGGCCTGCTCGCCGCCCAGCTCCGCCGCTATCCCGGCATGTCCATTTTCGCGTTCGACAAGGGCCTGTCGCTCTACCCGCTGGCGAAGGCGGTGGGCGGGGCGCATTTCACTGTCGCCGGGGATGACGAAAAGCTCGCCTTCTGCCCGCTCCAATTCCTCGAAACCAAGTCCGATCGCGCATGGGCAATGGATTGGATCGACACAATCCTAGCCCTCAACGGCGTGGCGACCACGCCCGCGCAACGCAACGAAATCGGCAACGCCATCGTCAACATGCACGCCAGCGGGGGCAAAACCCTCTCTGAATTTGTGGTCACGATTCAGGATGAAACGGTGCGCGAGGCGATCCGCACCTACACGGTGGACGGCTCTATGGGCCATCTTCTCGATGCGGAACATGACGGCCTGAGCCTGTCGGAATTTACCGTGTTTGAAGTCGAGGAGCTGATGAACCTCGGTGAAAAATACGCGCTGCCGGTCCTCCTCTATCTTTTCCGGCGTATCGAGCGATCTTTGAAGGGCCAGCCTGCCGCGATCATCCTTGATGAAGCATGGATTATGCTGGGGCATCCCGCCTTCCGGGCCAAAATCCGCGAATGGCTCCGGGTGCTGCGCAAGTCCAACTGCCTTGTTCTCATGGCAACGCAAAGCCTGTCTGACGCCGCAAATTCGGGCATCCTTGACGTTATCGTGGAGTCCACCGCGACCAAGATTTTCCTGCCGAACGTCTATGCGCGCGATGACGATACCGCCCAACTCTACAGACGCATGGGCCTCAATACACGCCAGATTGAAATCTTGGCGACGGCCATCCCCAAGCGCCAATATTACTATCTCTCGGAACAGGGGCGGCGGCTCTTTGAGCTGGCGCTAGGCCCCGTGGCCCTGTCCTTCGTCGGCGCGACCGACAAGGAATCCATCGCCACCATTAAGGCCCTTGAAGCGGCCTATGGCCCGGCATGGGTCAACGAGTGGCTGGCCATCCGTGGCGTCGAATCCACCATCAATATCGGCCGCGCGGCGGCGGCCCCCTATACCTCGGAGAAGCTGCATGAGTCTGTTTGACAAGCTGCGGGGGCGGCGAGCTGCGGAAAGCGCCCCGGTTGATCCCAACCCCTACCTGAACGCGCGGCGGCAATGGAATGAGCATGTGGGCGGCATCGCTGCCTCGCGGCGCTTGTGGCAGACTATGGCAATCCTTTCGATGCTGATCGTCCTCGCCGCTGTCGGCGGCATCATAGCGATTGGCAGTCAGTCGAAATTCATCCCTTACGTGGTCCGCGTGGACTCGCTGGGGGACGCGATAGCGACCCAGCGGGCCGATGTGGCTTCGCCGGTCGATGCGCGCGTGGTGCAAGCGCAAGTCGGCTCCTTCATCCAGTCGGCCCGCATGGTGACGGCTGACGTTGAACTCCAAAAGCAAGCCATTTTCCGGGTCTATGGGATGCTCGCGCCGAACGATCCGGCGTTGGCAAAGATGACCGACTATCTCAACGGCAATCCCGACAATACGCCTTTCGCCCGCGCGGCGCGGGAAACCGTGTCGGTCGAAATCGCCTCGGTAATTCAGCAAACCAAGACCTCTTGGCAGGTCGATTGGACCGAGACGGAGCGCGATCGGCAAGGCCAGCCTATCCAGCCTCCGGCGAAAATGCGCGCGCTCGTCACGATCCGCGTTGCGCCGCCCAGCTCGGCCACCACGGAGGAACAAATTAAGCAAAACCCCTTGGGCGTGTTCGTCCAAGATTTCTCTTGGTCGCGCACACTCTGATGGGAGGGACAATCAACATGAAGAAGATCGCCTATTTCGCCGCCGCCCTCGCGGCGCTGCCTTCGATCGCGTCCGCGCAGGACGGCCCGCCGCTTCCCGACGACATGCCGCCCGCGAACGCGCCCATGCCTGCCGGGGGAGGGGCGCAAGTAGATCCCAATGCCTATATCAGCCCGCGCAATCCGAACCTGACGCGCACCCAGCGCGAGGGTCTGTCGATCGCGCGGCGCTGGCAGGCGGAAAGCGCCGAAGGCATCAAGCCGGTGCCGGGCACCGAAGGCGCGGTATTGTTCGCCTTCGGCACCTCCGAACCCTCCGTGGTCTGTGCTGTGCTGCAAATCTGCGATGTGCAGTTGCAGCCGGGCGAGAACATCAATTCGGTCAACGTGGGCGATAGCGCCCGCTGGCTGATCGAACCGGCCGTTTCCAATTCCGGGCCGAACGAAACCCAGCATCTTATCATCAAGCCGCTCGATGCGAACTTGAATACAACGCTGATCGTGACGACCGATCGCCGCACCTACCATATCCGGTTGGTGTCGCACCGGACGCAATTCATGTCGCGGGTGGCGTTCACCTATCCCGATGAAGCGCAAGCCAAATGGGCCGCTTTCCGCGCTCGATCGGACACGGCGCGCGCCGAAAACACGATGGCGGTGCCCGATGGCGCGCGCGGGACGGGCAGGGGAGGGAGCGAATATCTCTCCAATCTCGATTTCCACTATAGCGTTGACGGCCGCGCACGCTGGAAGCCCGTCCGGGTTTACAATGATGGCGTCAAAACCATCATCGAAATGCCGCACGCGATGGAGCAGACGGAAGCGCCATCGCTGCTGATCGTCCGGGCCGGGGGCAGCGTCTCCAAGGCGGCTGATACCTCCATCGTCAATTACCGGCTCCAAGATGGCCGCTACATTGTCGATCAGATTTTTGACCAAGCGGTCCTCATCTCCGGTGTCGGCAAGCGCCAAGAGCGCGTCACCATCACAAGGGGGGGCTGATCGTGCGCGGTGCGATTTTTGTATCAGTGGCTTTCCTGCTTACGAGCTGCGCGGGCGTTTCGCACCGGGACAGCTTCGCCGTTCCGGCTCCTCCCGATCAGGCCCAAGCCCTCGTTGACGATTCCGTGGCGGAGCTGGTGAAACTCTACCCGCCTGCGATTAGCCGGGTGCTGATCCCGACTACCGGGGGCGGGGCCTATGGTGACGGCTTGCGCTCCTCGATGCGCCAAGCAGGCTATGCGGTGATTGAGGCGGGCAAGGGCGTGAAGCCCGATCCTGCGGCCACGCCGTTGCGCTATTACGTCGATCAGCCAATTGCCGATTCCTACCGCGTGACGCTGCGGGTCGGCGCGCAAACTTTCTCCCGCATCTATGGCGTGGATGAAAAGGGTATCTACCCGTCTGCCGGGTGGGCGCTCGATCTGACCGGCGCAACGCCGGAGCTGATCGAACGGGCGAACCGGCCCGTAGCGCCTGCCGCACCTCCTCCCGTTCCGTCGCCCGTCGCCAGCACGCAACCCGGCTTCGGCGGCAATGGAACAGAGGCCGGAACGTGGTCTGTCAGCCTGACGGGCTTCTCCTCCGAAAGCGCAGCACGCGCCTATTGGCGCGCGACGGCGCGCCTTCGCCCTTCGTGGGCGAGCGTGACGCCGCGCTTTGTCCAAAACGGACGCTCTCACGGCATCCAATTCGGACAGTTTCAATCCAGCGCGACGGCGCGCGCCAAGTGCAAGGGCATCCGTGCCGCGCGCTGTGGCGTCGTCAAGGCCGGGTAAGGGGGTAAGTTTATGTCTGATGCTGATAGCATGTCGCCGGAAGCCTCGCCGGGCGGTGCAGCGGACGGGAATAGCGGACGCTTGGTGACAGGTGTTCGCAGGGTCAATAATGCGCCGCTGCTGATCGTCCTTGGCATCGTGGCGCTGTTCATCGCCATCGTAGTGTCGATTATGATTGATCGCTCCTCGGACAATGCGGCGACCAAGGTTCAACCGGCTGTCGGGCAAAGCTCGGCCGATGTTGCGAACAAGGTTGCGGGGACAGCGCCAAGCGGCGCTGCGGAAGTTATGGCGAACGCCCCCCCGCTGCCGCCCGCCGATGGTATTCCGGTCGCGCCGGTTGATCCCAACGCGCCGCCAACCGTCACCGCCTCGCCAGCGCAACCTAACGCCCCCACGGCGGCCGATCTGCGCCGCGCACGCATGGAAGCCATACGCGAAGCACGCCTTGCCCAATTCGGTAGCGCCGTGCGCTCTCCTACCGCCCTGAAATGGCAGGACGGCCGCAATGGGGCATCCTCTGGCGCTGGCGGCATGAGTGGCGGCGCTGATCCGGCAAGCCAGCTCGTCGCCCTCCAACAGCAAATGGCCGCTGCGATGGCGCAGGGCCGCCAGCCCTCGGCCTCCGACATTGCCACCCTTACGGCCCTGTCAAACCAAGTGGCCGGGGGAGGGGCCGGAGCCGCGCCGGGAGCGTCCAATGCCCGTCCGCCTGCCAACTATGGCCAGTTCGCCAACAATGCGGGTGGCAATCGCTGGGCCTCGAACAGCCAAGTGGAAGCGCCCTCGCGCTACCAGCTCCGCGCGGGCTTCGTCATTCCCGGCACGCTGATCTCCGGCATCAACTCGCAAATACCGGGGCAGATTGTGGCGCAAGTTTCCCAAAACGTGTTCGATACCGCCACGGGCCGCTATCTCCTGATCCCGCAAGGCTCGCGCCTTGTCGGCGCGTATGATTCCAACCCGGTCTTTGGGCAGACGCGCGCGCTCATCGCGTGGCAACGGATCATCTTTCCTGACGGCAAGGCGATCGACCTTGGCGCTATGCCGGGGTCGGACAGCGCGGGCTATGCCGGGTTCCATGACCAAGTGAACGCGCATTGGTTCCGTATCTTCGGCTCCGCGCTGCTCATGTCGGGTGTGACCGCTGGCGTAACCCTTAGTCAGCCGCAAACCGGCCTGAACGCCAATGGCACTATGTCCGCCAGCCAAGCCCTTAGCCAAGCTCTCGGCCAGCAGCTCGGACAGACCACGGCGATGATGATTGAGCGCAATCTGAACATATCGCCCACGCTGATTATCCGTCCCGGCTTCCGCTTCAATGTGGTTGTCGTGAAAGACCTCACGTTTTCAAAGCCTTACCGCTCATTCGATTATTGACGCCAGATGAAAGGGAGCAAGCAAAATGAAGTCTCGATTTTTAGCCGCTAAAATTTCTTTGGCGATCACCCTCGCGCTGGCGGCTCCGTCCGCCAATGCGCAAATCTCGGTCATCGACGTTGCGAACGTCCGCCAGACAACCGTTTCCGCGCTGCAAAATGTCGCCACGGTGGCGAAGCAAATCCAGCAGTATCAGACGCAGCTACAGCAATACCAAAATATGATTCAGAACACGGTCGGCGCGCCGGTCCAGCTCTGGCAGCAGGCTACGCAAACGATCGACAGCCTGCAAAGTCAGGTCAATCAAATTAGCTCGTTCGCGCGCCAAGCTGGTGACGTGAACACCTATATGAACCAATTCAAAAATCCGTCTTACTATCAGACCAACGCTTGCACCTCCGGGAATTGCTCGGCCGCGCAAAGGACAGCGGCTTTGTCTGCCGCGCGTGCCCGCACGACTAGCCAGATGGCCGCAAATGCCGACGCTATGAACGGCATCAACAGCGCCATGACGACGCTCGCGTCTGACGGCCAGCGCCTCGACCAATTGCAAGCCAACGCCACGGGTGCCAGCGGTCAAATGCAAGCTCTGTCCTATGCCAACCAATTCGCGGCGCAACAGGCCAGTGAGTTGCAGAAGATTCGCGGCGTGCTGCTCGCGCAAAGCGCCGCGCTGACGGCCCAATCGCAATATCAGCTCGATCGGGATGCTGCGGCAATGGAAACCGGGACGGCGAAAATGGGCACCAAGCCAACCCCGGTAGGAACCTACCAGAATTAAGGAGCAACTATGTCTCGAACTCTAATCATTAGTCTGGTCGCCATTGCGCTGATCGTCGTCGCGGTGGTCGTCGTAGTCAAAAATGAAAAGCCTGCCCCCGTCACCGTGGAAACTCCGCCAAATGTGACGATTGAGGCCCCCTCCAACAAAATGAAGACCAAGCCAACGCCGATCGGCAATTACCAGAATTAAGGACCGCACTATGAAGGCTCTAGCTCGCCTGCATCTGTCCGCCTTGGGGTTGGCGCTCACGTTCGCCGCGACCCCTGCCTATGCGCAATCGCAAGGTATGCTCGATAATGTTCTGAACAGATATAAGGGCATGGCGGCGGCGTGGGCGAGCGTCTTCACAACGCACGCGACAATTCTGTTCGGCGCTCTGGCCGCGATCAGTCTCATATGGACTTTCGGGCAAATGGCGCTGCGCCGCGCCGATCTTGGCGAATTTGCCTCCGAGACAATCCGTTTCGCTGTCTTCTGCGGTGTCTTTTGGTGGCTCCTCATCAACGGCCCGGCGATCGGCATTGCAATCATTGAAGGCTTGCGCTCGCTGGGTGCCCAAGCATCGGGCCTTCCTAATAACCTCGCCCCATCGGGGATTGTCGATATTGGATTCGACATTTTCCGCCAAACCAATGAAGAATTTTCGATAACCTCGCCGTTCCAATCTACGATTCAGGTTCTCATCGCGCTTGGCGTCCTGATCGTCTTGGCGCTCGTCGGCGTGAATATGCTGCTCCTCTTGGCGTCCGGCTATATCCTTGCTTATGGCGGGGTTATCTTCTTGGGCTTCGGCGGTTCCCGTTGGACCTCCGACATTGCGCTGAACTATTTCAAAACGGTGGTCGCGGTCGGCGCGTCTCTGATGACGATGGTTCTCATCGTCGGCGTCGGGAAGACGTTCCTTGACCAATATTATGCGCAAACGGGTGCGGGGGCGACCGTTCAAGACTTGGGCACCATGCTTGTCTTCGCGGTCGTGCTTCTGGCGCTCGTAAACAAGGTTCCCGCAATGGTCGGGGGCGTTATAAGTGGCGGCTCGATCCACGCGGCGGGCGGTATCGGAGCCTTTGGGGCAGGGGCCGCGCTGGGTGCTGCCGGGATGGCCGCTGGGGCGGCGGCCACGGGTGGAGCTATGATCGCTGCTGGCGCGATGAACGCTGCGGGTGGAGCCAGCGCGATCAAGGCCGCCTTCGCTGCCGCTGGTGGGAGCGGTGGTGAAGGCGGCCAAACCGGCATGGGAGGCGGGCAACCGCTTTCGTCGGCGGGCGACATGCCGGGAGGCGGCGATAACGGCGGCGGCGGTGGCGGTGGGGGCGGCGGCACGCCCCTTAGCGTCGCTATGGGCGGCGATGGCGGTTCCCCCCCGGCCAATGACAACAGCGGCCTTCAAGGCGGCTCGGAAGCCGCCAGCGCGGGCGGCGGCACGGCTACTAGCGCCGCTGCGGGTAGCGAGGCGGCCGATCGTGAAGACGGCAACGGCGGCGGCGCTGCCGGTGGCTCGCCTGCGGGGGAGGGGGAGGCCAGCTCCGCCAGCTCGCAAGGTGAAGGCACGCCCGAAAGTGGCGACACTGGCGGCACGCAACGCACCGGCCTTAGCCGTGCGGCGAAAACCGCAAGCATCCTCGGCGGCGCTGCCGCTGGTATGGCGGTGGGCGCTTTGAAAGAGCGGGTGGGAAATACGGTGGGCGGCCGACTGGCGGCCAATATCCGCGCGTCGGCCGCCTCGGCATCGTCGGGAAGTGAAACGCTCGCTCCCGCGACCGGCGCGGGCAGTCCCGCCAGCTCGTCCGATTCATCGCCACCCCCCACGGCGCAATTCGCGGGCGATACCATTTCGGCCGCCCGTGATGCGGGCGACATGGAGACGCCAGAGGATGAAGTTGCGGCCTTCGTCCAGAGAAGGGGGGACAGCTAATCATGGCCGCTGATCTGCCTCCGGTTGTCATAGAAGAACGGGTGCAATGCTCGATCGCGGCGGCGCTGCGCTATAACATTCCGGCGAACGTCATGCTGGCGGTCGCGGAACAAGAGAACGGTCGGCCCGGCGCGCGCGTCCAGAACACCAATAACACCGCCGATCTTGGCTCGATGCAGCTCAATTCCAGCTATATTCAATCGCTGGCACGCTACGGTATCCGGCCCGAATATGTGCTTGCGGCGGGGTGCTATCCCTACAACCTCGCTGCATGGCGTATCAGAAACCATATCCGGGATGACAAGGGCGACCTGTGGACGCGGGTTGCCAATTATCATTCCCGAACGCCGGTCCATAATGCCCGCTATCGGGCGCTGATTATGGCGAAAGGTGCGCGCTGGGAGGCGTGGCTTTCCTCGCGCTATAATACCTACAGCGTGAACGGCATCCCGGTAAGCGGCGGCGCTCCTGCTGCGCGATCGGCCTCGATCCCGCTCACGATCACGGCGGCCGACGCGACGGGCGGGGGCCAGCTCGCGGCGCAACCGGCGATCGTCCAGCCCCAAGGCAGCGCCGACGCCTCGGCGGGCTATGTCGCCTCGATCTTGGCCGCTGCGTTCAATGCTCGCATAACCGATACGTGGCGGGCGCTGGAAGCCAATTACGGGGCCGCCAACAGCTTTCACAAATATGGGCAGGCGGTCGATTTCGTGCCGCGTGCCGGGCTGCACACGATCACGCGCGAGCAAATCCGCGCCGTGATGGCGCAACATGGTATTCGCGTGGCGGAGCTGCTGGGGCCGGGGGACCGGGGCCATGCCGATCATTGGCATCTGGCGTTCTATACCGGCGATCAGACTCGGCCGCTCGATCGCGCTCAAATTGTCGTCGCCAGAGCGGAACGCGGGGTAGGGGGTCTAACCTCGGCGGCCGTGCAGCCGATGGCCAGCTATGAGGCTGCGCCAGCTCCACAAGCCCGCATCATGGCGGCTCGGCCGAACGCCGCGCCTATTTCCGTTGCGGTCAATTTCCGGCGCGACATGCTGCATCCTTCGCCTACCGATCCCACGGCGGACCCGCGATTTATTCCGCGCACAATCACCGCCAGCAATTGAAGCGACGGCGCGCTAGGCGCTCAATTCGGCAAGCCGGTGTGGGCGCTGATTCCCATCCCGGCCAGCTCCTCAATGAGCCAGTCTCGAAAGTCCGAAATGGATTTCGCGCCTTCGGCCCGCAAGGCGGCAACGTCTTCCTCTTTGAAACTCCAATCGTCCTTGCCGATGTGGCGCAAGGCGCGCCTGACGCAATGTTTCTGATAGCTGTAGATCGCGCAGCGGAGATACCCGCGAATGATCTTTTCCATAGCCGCATCGTCATTGCGGTGGCGATCTAGCATTGCGTCAAGGTCAGCTATGGACGGATTGGGATCAAGCATGGTCGGCCTCGATCTGTAGGGCGAGCTGGGCGAGGCGATCGGGGGCAAGCAAGTCGTCGGCCGCTAGGTCGATGGCGAAGGGTTCGCCGGGTTCGAGCGGCCGTCGATCGGCGGCGAACGCGGCAAGATAGGGTTGCGCCGCGTCGGTTTCGATCCAGCGCCAGAAGGCAGGCCCTTGGCCGAATAGCCCGGCCTCGAACATATCGAGCCGGGCTTGCGCGAAATCATCGCACATTAGGCGAAGTGGATCACGGCCGATTCAGTGGTCCGCCCCTGCGGACGCACGACAATATCGACCTTACAGCCAAGCCGGGTGAGCATGGCCAGAAGCCGCTCAACCGAGACGCTGCGGAACTGGCCTCGCAGGATGCGCGACAATTCCGGTTGGGTAGATCCCGTAACCTTGGCGGCGGCGATCTGCGTCAATTTACGTTCCTGCATGGCCTCGGCTACACGGGTAACGAGCTGGGCTTTCAAAAGGTGGGTGTCGGGGTCGGCAAAGCCTAGATCGGCAAAGACATTGCCGCTGCCTTCCTCAATGATTTCGTCCTGTGCGCTCATGCTGTGCCTCGCGGGGTCTGGTGTTGCCGGTGATGCTCCTCGGCGGATTTCAGCCGCGTTCGGATCAAATCCATATCGGCCTGCGGCGTGGCCTTGCCCTGCTTGGATTTCTTCTGGAAGGCGTGCAGGACATAGACCGCCTCCGCGAATTTGACCGTATAGACCGTGCGGAACGTATCGCCTTGGTGGTCGTCTATGATCTCGACCACGCCAGCGCCGCCAAAGCCCTTCAACGGCTTAGTGCTGGCGTGCTGCCCGCCTTGCTGCGCAAGGTGCAGGGCATAGCCCATTACGTCCTGCACATCGTCCGGGAACTCCCGAAAATCGCGCTTTGACGATGCCACCCATCGAACCGGCCGTTCCGTATCCATCGCGGCTATTATGCACAAATATACATAGCCCGCAAGCGGAAATTATGCGCGTATGTGCATATTGCCAGCTCGCTATGCCGATTGAGGCGACCGCGATCGGGGCGGCTCAATCGAGCGCCCTGCGCGACGAATGTATCAACGCCGGGGATGCAGGGCCGTAATTTTATGCTAGAGGCCCGGCGCGGCCCACGCCCCCCAATTTGTGCGGCCGTCCACTTCCGACGATGGCCCGCAAGGACTAGCCATCGTCGGAAGACCAACAAACAATCTAGCCGATGCCACGCGCCGCCCCTGTCCGGGCAGGCGAGGGCTGCTTGCCGTTGTAATAAAATTACTGCTCAATCTGGCCCTAGTTGCGCGTGCAATTTCCCTATTGTTGAGTCATCGTCCTCCCTACAGCGACCGAAAGGAGGACTAGGCTATGGTTGATTCTTCCAATATCTATCGAGAGCAACAGAAAGCGGTTGCCCTAGAGTTCATGGAAAAAGCTCTTGCGATACTCGTTGAGGTCGATGATTCAGCCGCAGATTGTTATCTGCAACAATCAATAGATACGTGCATGGCGTCACCGCGCATGACATTTCCCGAAGATGAATTTTGGGATTGTGTTGAAGAATTGCCGCATTTGACCGATCGCGCCTTGTTCCTGCATCGGCAGAATGGGCTTTCGATCGAGCAAATCGCCAAGCGACTTGGCATCGAGCAGAAGGAGGCGGCCGAACGGCTTTCCGATGGGCTTGCCCTTGTTCGCGGCTCATTCAGCCTGACGGAACACTAATCGCCGGAATCGGGGGGAGGGAGCATCTTGCCGAGCGTGGCGACCAATTCACCGGGCATGTAGGGCTTGGCGATATAGGCAGCTCCGTTCGGCAATTCGCCTGCACCTGGTCGCACGCGGCCAGAGGTAACGAGGACCGGCATGGATGGCCATCGGTCGCGGACGGCAGCGGCCAAGGCGAGGCCGGTCATTCCGGGCATTTCAATATCGGTGAACACCGCGCCAATATCATCGCGGCCGTCAAGGATCGCCAGAGCATCGGCCGCCTCGCACGCCTCAAAGACGCGATAGCCCGCGTCCATGAGAATGTCGGCCGCCATCGTCCTGACTAGGGGTTCATCCTCCACAACCAGCACGGCCGCGCTGCCCGATCCTACACCCATTTTCTCGGCTCCCCGTTCTTTTTTGGTCTTCTCCTGTGCCGCATCACGCAAAATCCCTGCCCAACAAGCGAGGATCAAACCTTCATCGGGTGCGGTTTCCCCGGTGATGACAGCGTAAATCCCCAGCACGTTGGAGGTTTCCTCCACCGATGCGACGCCTTTCCCTTCCAGCAATCCGGCGAGGACCGCCAGCGCCCCGCCCATCGCCCGCACCATTGCCGGATCGGAGAGCTTCGCGCCGGGAAATACGTCTTCATCTGGCGTCCCCTCGTTCATGCAGCCTGCGCGCCTCCCTTGGGAGCGATAATCACTTGGTTTCGGCCGCCCTGCTTTGCGGTGTAAAGGGCTTCATCGGCCGCTTTGAGGGCCGCCCTTGGATCAGAAAAATCAAACACGTCCGCGATACCGGCGGAGAAGGTGATTTGCCCCAAGGGTTCATCGGTCTTGCGGTTTCGTAAGCGACGTTCGGCCATTTGTTCCCGCAAGCCGTCAAGTTTCTTATGCGCTTCGGACAGGCTGATGCCCCGGAACAGCATAACAAACTCCTCTCCGCCGTGCCGCGCTACATGGCAATTATCGTCCGAAATCGTAGCGAGCATTTCCGCGATAAGTCGAATGACCCGATCGCCTGCATCATGGCCGTGCGTATCATTGATGCGCTTAAAATGATCTATATCGCAGAAAGCTACGGTCAGCGGGTCAAAGCTCGCTCTGGCGTCACGATACTCCCGCTCTAGGACCGCCTCAAAAGCCCGCCGATTGGGAAGGCCGGTCATGTGGTCAATCTCTGCCTCGCGCCGCGCTTTTTCCAGACTACGGCGAAGCGCCTTGGCCTCCTCCTCGCTGCGCCGCATGTCGGTTTCCAGCTTACGGGTTCGCTCAAGCATCGCCTTCGCCAAATCGGCTAGGCTGGAAAGGATTTGACCCGTTCCCTGAACCTGATCCAGCTCGGCCACATGCTGTTCCAGCTCGTCGGTATAGTCGGCCGTCGCGCTGCGCGTGTCGTTGGCGTTCTTCGAGAAACTTTCGAGCGTCGTTTCCAACCTCGCCATGAGGTGCTGGATGCCATCGTGCTTGTCGATCGTCTCGTCTGCCGCCGTGATTTCGTCCAGCCATTCCTGTGTCACGGCTAGGCCAGCGGTCACATGCTGGGCGATCTTGCGCGCAAGGGCGGGATTGGACCCGGAAAAGGCCCCGTGCGCGGTGAGAAGGTTATTGGGCGTCACGTCCAGCTCATAGGTGAGCAGGAAGGCCGCGATTTCATCGAGCAGATGGCGGCGCGCCTGCTGGAATACATTGCCAGCGCCGTTTGCGAACGCCGGTTTCCCGTCCACGCTGCGCCCCCCGCGCGCGCCGCGAAAGCCAAGCCATTGCAGTATCGAGCCAGAAGAATTTTCCGAATTGGTCACTAAACCCCCCAACAAGCAAAACCGATGGCAGCGATCTCGCGCCATTTCCGAAACTGTGCTGTCGGGAGTAGGCCGGAAAGCCAGCGGCACGCCCCCATTTTGGAGGCGTGCCCGCTTGGAACCGGGTGTTGGAAACCTGATAATCGTCAGGCGCGAACGCTTGTGGCTTAGCTGCTGCCCGGCCTTCGACGCGAGGGTATCCTTTGTTGACCAGATGTTGGCAAGAAAGGAGTCGGTCATGTCGAAGAAGATCGTGGTGCC
The DNA here is from genome assembly GCF_002993885.1 of Sphingopyxis lindanitolerans. Lineage (NCBI taxonomy): Bacteria > Pseudomonadati > Pseudomonadota > Alphaproteobacteria > Sphingomonadales > Sphingopyxidaceae > Sphingopyxis > Sphingopyxis lindanitolerans. Next base: position 73,093 of record NZ_PHFW01000004.1, on the reverse strand, counting down.
GTCCTATTTGGCGGCGATGGATCGAGCGGAGGCCGATCCTTCGGCGGCGCGCTTTTGGGTTGGCCTGGATGTCGGCTACAAGAATACGGCGGTCTGCGTTCTCGATTGTGACGGCGCGATTGTTCACCAGGTCTCGATGAAGAGCAGCGCCACCGAGATCGGACGTTATCTGCGCAAGAACTTCAAATCGCATGTGACGCTGATCGGCATTGAGAGCGGCGGGCTGACGCCGCATCTGACGACCAAGCTGCGTGCGCAGGGCTTCCAGGTTGTAGTGCTCGATGCGCGCCAGGTGCATCGCGTGTTGTCGGTCAAGCGGAACAAGACCGACACGAACGACGCACGCGGCATCGCCGAGATCACGCGGACGGGCCGGGAATATCTGACCGAGGTCTATGTCAAATCGAACCTGTGCTTCGAGATCAGGGCCTATCTCACCATGCGCGACCGCCTCGTAAAACAGCGACGCGAGACCGAGGCGATGATCCGCGGCCTGGTGCGGGTCTACGGCGGACGGATCGAGGGTGGGACCGAAACCGCGGCGAGCTATCGCAGCCGCGCCATCGACCAGATGTGCCTCATCGCCGACACTGAAGGCGTCGATCTGCGACCACGGGTCCTGCCGCTGCTCGATCTGTGCGAAGGCTTCTACGTCGAGGCCAACCGCATCGAGCGCGAGCTGGAACTGCTGGCCGCGTCGAACCCGGTCTGCAGGCGGTTCATGGAGATCCCCGGCGTCGGCACGATCACCGCCGTATCGTTCTACAGCGCGATCGAGGACCCGACGCGCTTCCGGCATGTCGACGATGTGGCCGCCTATCTGGGCCTGACCCCGCGCGTCTACCAGTCGGGCGAGAGCCTGACGCATGGCGGCATCAGCAAGATGGGCAACCAGCTCACCCGCACGCATCTGGTCGGCGCCGCGACCGTCATGCTGTCGAACACCCGGTCGTTCAGCACGCTCAAGGACTGGGGCCTCAAGCTCAGCAAGCGGATCGGCTTCAACAAGGCGAAGGTCGCGCTGGCACGGAAGCTGGCGATCATCATGTTCAGTCTGTGGCGTGACGGCACCCACTTCATGGCCAAGGCGGCCGACGTGCCGGCGCACCGGGCGCTGATGCAGAGCCGGCTGCCGGCCTGAGCGCGCAGGTTCACACCAGGTTCGCTCGCACAATGGCGGCGAAACAGTCCTCCCGGGAGGCGGAGGGATCGGAGACTTCGGGTCTAAAGGTGAGGTGGTGACAACCTCGTGACGCTTGTTGAAGCTCCACCCTTTGCTAGTGAATGCCCATACTGCGGCAGGCGATCGGCCCAACGGCCACGACAAACGCCCGACCGCGAAGAGACTGTTGCACTCCGGGATGGATGATGTGGACTTGCAATGATCGACGGAGAAGAAGATCATGACGTAGCAATATAAAGTCTGGATACCCTCTACCGTGGGGGCAGCAGCTAGAGACTTTAAAGCCGGGTGGCTTCTGGACATACGCGTCCGCCACCCGGTCGTTAAGCTCGACCGGCTCGATTATCAGAGGGTTTCCACGCCCCCGCCCACGTCTCCGTAGGTAGTGCGTGAATAGGCCGAAAGTGCCTCGAAAAGCAATGAATCGTTACGCTAAAGGGACGGGCCGCACGCTATCAGTCAGCGTCATCGGGCGTCGTCGCCAGACCGTCCCTCGTAAGCGTCGTATCCTCAATAACGCGGAGAATTTCCGAACCACGCATATGGCACATGCGCCAGCGTGCCCCCGGCGTTGCACCTTCCGCGCGATCGGAAGCAACAATGCCGTCGAACATCGCGCACGCCTCGTCCAGCGAGGCAGTTTCGCCTATCAGGTGCCAACAGCCTTTCATTTGGCCCGCCATGCGGAAGTCCACCGAAAAGCGGTCGCCTTCCCGATAATCGTCATACGCCATTTTCTTCGCCCCCCGATCCGCTGCCTGCGGCCTCGTCCGCTGCACGTAGCGCCTCATAGAGCGGCGTCTTGCCGATCTTGAGCGCGGCGGCGGCCTGCCGCACCGTCAACCCCTTATCCATCATGTCGCGCGCGCGTTTCAGCACTCCCGGCGTGACAACCGACCTACGGCCGCCCTTTCGGCCGCGCGCGGCGGCGACCTCCAATCCGGCCTTTGTCCGCTCGCGGATAAGCGACCGCTCAAAGTCGGCCAACGCGGCGAATATATGGAAGATCAACGCGCCGCTGGGCGTCGTCGTGTCCATCCCGGCATCTGTCAGCGATCGGAAGCCTATGCCCCGATCACGCAGATTTTCGACAAGCCCGACCAGATGGGGAAGCGAGCGACCTAGCCGGTCGATCTTCCACACGACAAGCGTGTCTGACGGGCGAAGATAGGCCAGCGCCTCGGCCAGCCCGGCCCGCTCTGCCTTCGCACCGCCTGCAACGTCCGTGAAGATGCGGGCACAACCCGCCTTCTCTAGCGCGTCGATCTGCAAGCTCATGTCCTGTTCGGGCGTCGATACCCGCGCATAGCCGATCAACGCCCCGCCCTCGGCGCTGCGCCCATTGCGCGTTCCGGGGTCTGGCGCGCCCATCATCGCCACCCCTGCCAGCTCGCAACCGCACGGGGGCACTCATGCGCAACCCGCCCGTCCTGATCCCAACGCGCCACATAGACAGCCTGCCTCGCCTCGATCTGGCGGCATGAGAGGCTGCGCCCCTGCACATAGACCAACGCCAGCGTGCGCCCGTAGGGGTCAATCCCTACGCGCTCGATCGAAAGCGGCCCTGTCATGGTCCGCTGCAACGCTTCTTTGCTCGCCTCGGCCCGCTGCCGGTCGCAAATCGCGCCGGGCTTGGGCACCGGCCTGCACCGGCTGTTGCTCGGATCGTCGGGCGCGTCCACGCCAAGAAACCGGATACGCTCGTCCCCGCATCTGATCGTGTCGCCATCGGTCACGGAACAACCCGCCAGCGCGGCGGCGGCGATGAACACCAAGGGCATCAAGTCAGCCTCTCCAACCGATAGCCAGAGGCATGATGTTCGCTGGGGCTGGCCGTGGTGATGTAGCGATCATCCCACGGCGCGGCCCCTGCCAGCGCCAAATCGACCGGCCCCCCGATCTGTTTGGCGATACGGCCCGCCTTCGCCCGCGCGGCGCTATGGCTCGCCATGCGCTCGGTCGTAATCGTCGGTTGCGCCGCGATCACGCCGGATTCGTCCCCGGCATAGGCATGGAACTCGAATTGCAGCATGGGAGGAAAGCTAGTCTTACCCCCGCCCGTCGCGCCGAAAACGGCCGTGTGGCCCATAGCGTCATTCATCCCCTGATCCCCTTCGGAGCATCATTGCTCGCCATTCTTTCCGGCCTGCTTCTTCGCCGCGCGATCCCACTCCCACGCTTCATCAAGCATGATCGGGGCAGGCTTGCCCCCAAAGGGGCTCTGTTGCAAAGATTGGCGGCAGTCAGAGGTAGGCTGTCGCTCTGCGCCGATCAGGCGGCTGCTGCGAAATGGTGGTTGAGCATGCCCATGGCCTCCGTCAGCGCCGAGGGCCCAATGCCAAAAGCTCTCTCCACAAGGCGCACCTCGCCCCTGATGCCGGGCTGCAGGCACCAGGGGCGAGCCTGTCCTTTGCGCAGGGCTCGCATGACTTCGAATCCCTTGATCGTGGCATAGGCCGTGGGGATCGATTTGAAACCGCGCACCGGCTTGATCAGTATCTTGAGCTTTCCGTGATCGGCCTCGATCACGTTATTGAGATACTTCACCTGCCGGTGGGCCGTCTCCCGGTCCAGCTTTCCTTCGCGCTTCAATTCGGTGATCGCTGCACCATAGCTCGGCGCTTTGTCGGTATTGAGCGTGGCAGGCTTTTCCCAGTGCTTCAGGCCTCGCAGGGCCTTGCCCAGGAACCGCTTCGCTGCCTTGGCGCTGCGGGTCGGCGACAGGTAGAAATCGATCGTGTCGCCCCGCTTGTCGACTGCCCGGTACAGGTAGGTCCACTTGCCCCGCACCTTGACGTAGGTTTCATCCAGGCGCCAGCTCGGATCAAAGCCACGCCGCCAGAACCAGCGCAGCCGCTTCTCCATCTCCGGGGCGTAGCACTGGACCCAGCGATAGATCGTCGTATGGTCGACCGAAATGCCGCGTTCCGCCAGCATTTCCTCAAGGTCGCGATAGCTGATCGGATAGCGACAATACCAGCGCACCGCCCACAGGATCACATCACCCTGGAAATGGCGCCACTTGAAATCCGTCATCGTTCCGTCCGTCCAATCTCCGCCAAGCATGCTCAAGCTTCACGATTTTTGCAACAGAGCCCTTTTCGTCATTCGTGTACCGCACGCCGCCTGTCACGCTCCAGCGATCGGTCGGACGCACCGTGGCCTGGCCGAAAAAGGCATAGGATTCGGATGTGACGTTGCCCGCGATGCGGAAACCATAGGGAACCTGGGCAGCGGCCGCCAGAATATCGTACCGGCTGCCGCGATAGGTGGATTCGCGATAACCCTTTTCATGGAAATAATAGGCGCCGAGAATCCAGTTGAAGGGACTGCTGGGCCCCGCGGTCGACGAAAGCTGAAGCTCCTGCGAGAATTGCCGCGCCTTTTCGTCGAGGTTGAGCGAACCCAGATTCTTCGACGAGTAATCGGTGTCCTGCTGGGTGCGGAATGTCGACTTCGCATAGGCGGTGATGGACTTGATCGCCGCCGGCCCCAGATCGAGGTCGAGCGTAGCGCTTACCAGCCGGAACGTATTGTCCTGAAACTCCCGTGTGTTCTTGGCCTCGTGGAACGGCCTCAGGTCGTTCACCAGCGGCACGCCGTTCACCAGATAATTGTTGGTGCCCGGTATCGGCGGGCCGCCCAGGTTCTGGCCAGTGGTCGAACCGGGGAAGGGCGTGCGGAGTTCCGGCTGGCTGCCGACGCCGCCGGCATGGATATAGGCGCCGGAGATGAGCGCCGTGAAGTTGCTCGTCACTTCGGCCAATATATGGCCGCGAATGCCGTAATTGTCGGCGTCATTGGCCTCGGTCCCGCCGGCCACGCTGTTATCGGTGAAGCCGTCGCGCTTTTCCTTATAGCCGACGATCCTCGTGCTGATGCCGTTGGTCAGCGGAATGTTGACCGCGCCGCGCAGGCGCCACATGTCGTAATTTCCGACCGTGACGTCGGCATTCGCCTCGAACTCGTCGACCGGCTTCTTCGTGATATAGTTGATCGACCCGCCGGTCGCGTTTCGTCCGTACAGCGTGCCCTGCGGCCCGCGAAGGATCTCGACGCGCTCGCTGTCGAAGGCGGAGAAGAGGGTGCCGACCGGCCGCCCCACATAGACGCCGTCGAAGTGGAAGGCGACGCCCGGATCGCCGCCGGCGGTGCTGTTCTCATTGCCGATGCCGCGAAGGGTGACGAAGGCGATGGGCCCGAAATTGCTGAGCTGGATGGACGGCGCCAGCTTGGTCAAGGTCGAAAGGCTGTCAAAACCCCTGTTCGTCAGCGCCTCTCCGCCCAGCGCCGATATGGCGATCGGCACCTTCTGCACATTTTCGCTGCGCTTCTGGGCGGTCACCACAATGTCTTCGATCTGGTTGACCGGCGTGGCGGACTGGTCCGCGGCAGCGGACTGCTGGGCAAAGGCGGGACTGCACAAGGCGGCCGTGGAAGCCATCAGCAGGGACGCTGCCCCGGCGATCCTCCGCGAGCTGGACTTCGCTCCCCCCGCCCGATGAATATGCGCGCGCTTCATTCTTTCATCTCCTCTCCAAGCGGCTTGCGGCCGCGATTCCCCCGGTCTCCGATTTCGGCGCCGGCTTGATTGAGATCGTATGGTAATCCGTAGGAAAGACGCAATTCCAGTTTGTGAATTCTGTTCATTCACTTTGATTGAGGTTTCGTCGAATTCTCATCGGCGGGCATTGCGCGCCGCGACGATGTCTTCATTTCCGATGAAGCCGTGACGGCCTGATGGATCGCCTTCCCGTGTCGTGAATGGCGTTCCAAATCCCTCAAGGGACGATGAAATAGCCGCCATCTCTTGCAATGCCGGGGCGGCCGATGCCTGCGCCGGGATTCAACGTTGCCGAACGGGCCGTAAATTCATGGCTTAAACATTTGAGGGCCGGCGGACATTCCGCCGGCCCTCAAACCGCACTGGATTTCCATCGGTCAGGCAAGACCCTCTTGCGCCAGGGCGGCACTGATCGACGGACGGGCCCTCATCCGTTCCGCGAAGGCATCCAGATTCGGAAGCGGGTCGAGCTTGCCTTCGAGGATCGGGCGACGCGCCCAAAAGACGAAGACGAAAAGATAGGGGTCGCACAGGCTGAACTTGTCGCCCAGCACATAAGGCCCCTTGCCGAGGCGTTCGTCCAGCAGGGCAAGCACGCTTTTCAGGCTGTTCAGCCCCGTGGCGGCGACATCCTTCTGGCCCTCCGCGGTTTCTGCGAGGCGACCGGGCCGGAAGATCGGGCGGAAGGCGACATGGACGGTGCTGGACAGCAGCGCGAGCCATTCCAGGGCCCGGGCGCGGGCAAGGCCTTCCGTGGGCAGCAAGGCCTTTTCGGGCACGAGTTCCGCGATATGGTTGAGGATGGCGATATTTTCGGTCAGGACATCATCGCCGATCTGGAGCGCGGGCACCCGCGCCCACAGGTTTTTCTGACGATAGGCGTCTGAAAACTGGGCGTTTTGCGTCAGGTCGATCAGCTCCGCCTCATAAGGAAGGCCGGCTTCCTCCAATGCGGCATGGGACGCCAATGAGCATGAACCTGGATTGTAGTAGAGCTTCAACATGTCCCTGCAATTCTCCTGCGGACTGGGCAAAAAATGGCTTAATGCATATGTTCGGCACCGGAGCGTCGCCCCGAACGGAAGCAATCATCCGCCCGGTCGGAAAACGCTCCGAAACGACAGGCCGGAGCATTCCATCCGATGCGATCAGGCCGAAATGTTCAAAAATCCATCGGCTTCGAAAACCTTTCTGGCACGTTCCTCAATCCGATCCGCAAGTGACCTGCGAAGCGGCATGCCGTTCGAGACTTTTCTCAGCGTGTTATAGCTGAAGCCGAATGTTTCGAATATCTCCTCATTATTTCTCATCGTCGACAATGATGTGATCCGATCGGCGATCGAGGGATCCAAACAGCGCATTCCATTAGGCATTCGATCTTCCCCTACTGACGAATTCCAGCCGGTGCACGGTCGCAACTTGCCTGCCCGCGCAGTTCATCGGGCCATTCCCGCCGTTCCGGAAAACAGGCGGCGGGGTTTCCCCCTGGACCATGTTGCGCATGGGCCGGACACGCAGCGAGCGGGCCAGCGGACGTCGAGGCCGGGAGCGGATTGCGACGGACGCGCCGCGCATTGCCCGGAGATCGAAGCATAGGAATATCCTCTCCATGCGCTGTTATGGATCAGCGCCTGTCTTATCCGGCACGTCGGTGATTATTATGCTTATCGGGCCGTCCGGAAAGGATCGCAGCTTTCGCCTGCGGAGGAAATTGCTGCAAATGAATTAGGAATATTCGCGATACGGATTTGATCGAAACGGGGCCAACTGCCCACAAATCGTCATGGGGATTGAGCGACCGCGCTTTGAAAGCAGCCATCGCATGCTATGGTCGCCTTGAGCATTTCCCGGCAGGCGGAATATCCGCCGACCGGAAAGCCCGCTAAAACAGGAAGCCGGAGCAGCCGGGCCGACGCCGTCGGACCGGACGCCGCTTCGGCTTCGCATCGCCAGGAATTGGAAGCGAACATGTCTCGAGACAATGCCATCGTCATGCGATACGACAATCCCGACATTCCGTCCGGCCGCGACATCGTATATCTTCACGGCCGCGGCAGCACCGAAAGGGAAGCGGGGTTCGCGCTGCCCCTTTTCGGCCGCGCGAATGTTCGCTCCTATCGCGGGCCGCTTCCCCAGGGGCCGGGGTTCGCCTGGTTCGAAAATGCCGGGATCGGCGTCGCCCTGCCCTCCAGCCTGTCGGGCGAAACGTCGAAGGTCGGCGACTGGATCGCCGCAGATACCGGCCGCCAACGGCCCTGGCTATGCGGTTTCAGCAACGGCGCCGCGATGGCCGCCAGTCTTCTGCTCAGCAATCCGGGGGCCTATAGCGGCCTCATCATGATCGGCGGCTGCTTCGCGGTGGAGGACGGCGACCTGCCGGACAACGGCCTGCTCGACAAGCCGGTCCTCTTCTGCCGGGGCCAATTCGACGATGTGATCCCGCGCCACAAGTTCGAGCAGGCGGAAGCCTATCTCTCCGGCCCCAGCGGCGCGCGGGCGACTTTCATCCCTTATGAAGGCGGGCATGAACTGCCGTTGCCGATCAAGGCGGCGGTGCAGGGCTGGCTCGGCGCGGAAAGCCGCTGAATTTCGCCCCGTCCTTGGCCTTGGCCGAACGGGAGCGCCGGATGATCGAGAACCGGCCGCATCCGGAAATGATCGGATGCGGCCGGCACTGTTCCAGGATCAGGCCTTGGCTTATGCGGTGATCGGCGGAAGCCCCTCCACCGCGCGGCTCAGAAGCTGCACGATGCCCTCCTCCGTGATCGGACGGGGGTTGGGATAGGGGTTGGCGACCGCCAGCGCGGCGGCCTTCGCGATGCCGTCCTTGGGCATGCCGAGCTTCGCCAGCGACATTTCCGCGCCCAGGCCCACCGCCAGTTCGTACAGCTTGGTCGCGGGGTCGCCGCCGCCCAGTGCGCGGCTGGCCCGTTCCATCGCCTCCGGCACCGACGGCGCATTATAAGCGATCGCGTGGGGCAGCACGGCGGTGTGGGTCTGCGCATGCGGCATGTCGAAGGTGCCGCCCAGCGTGTGGCAGAGCTTGTGGTGCAGCGCGACGCTCGCCGCGCCCAGGACGCTGCCGGCGAGCCAGCAGCCATAGAGCGCGTCGCCCCGCGCCTTCGCATCGGTGGGATCGGCCTTGATCAGCGGCAGGCTCCTGGCGAGCGCCCTGATGCTTTCCTCCGCCATCAAGGAGACGATGGGATTGCCGTCGAAGGCATAAAGCCCCTCCATCGCATGGGCGATGGCGTTGAGGCCGCTTGCGATCGACATTTCGGCGGGCAGCGACAGGGTGAGATCGGGGTCGTAAACGACCACCTTGGGCAGCACCTTCTTGTCGCGACCCGTGGTCTTGATCCCATCTTCGGTCAGGCCCCAGATCGGGGTGACTTCCGAACCCGCATAGGTGGTCGGAACGACGAGCGAAGGCAGGTCGAGCCGAAGCGAGAGCGCCTTGGCCAGCCCGACGGTGGACCCGCCGCCGATGGCGACCGTGCAATCGGCGTCAAGTTCCCTGGCGACGGCAGCCGCCGCGTCGACCGTCGCGACCGGGACGTGCATGACCGCCTTGCTGAACAGGCCCACGGCCTTGTCGCCCAGGGTGGCGGCAAGCTCCTGCGCGCTGCCGGCCTGCTCCGGCGTCGAAAGCACCAGCGCGCGGCTGCCGACATGCGAAAGCTCGTCAGCCACCCGCCGCACCGAACCCGCGCCGAAAATGACCCTATAGGGTAGGGGATCATAAACGAATTGCATCACGCTTCCTCTCTATCTCATTAGAATTGGCGAATATCCAGGGCAGAGGATCTTTGCCTGCTGCCAGCGCTTCGCCATGAGCCAAGTCGACCGATAAAAGGGGAAATCGGGCAGACGCACAAGGGGCCAGGCCCGCCCATGCCGGTGCGGGAACCGCCCGCCCCCTGTTCGGCAGGGCTGTCGCAACGACCGGAACGGGCCGGTCCGGACATGAAGAAAATTCCCGCAAGCATATGTATTTTATAGTGTTTTTCCTTTTCCCGACCCGCCCCATCCTTGGCTCGCCGGCCGCATGGCTCGCCTTCCGGCGGGGCGCGGCGCGGCACTTATTCATGGAGCGAATTGCGAATATCCGGATTCGAAGCGCCATCGCCCTCTGCCGCGCCGCCGGCGAATTCGGGCAAGGACGGGCCTTCGCCCTCCTCCGAAAGGCCGCGCATGCGGGACAGAATTCCGCGCAGCCAGCGATTGCCGGGATCGTCATGGAATCTCTCATGCCAATATTGCTTCACGGTGAAGCCTGGAAGGGCGACGGGCGGCTTGAGAATGCGGACGCTCTTGGTGTTCAGCAAGCCGGTAAGGCGGGAGGGCGTGATCAGGATCAGTTCCGACTGCTCGGCTATATGGGCGCTCAGGAGGAAGCTCTCCGCCATGACGGTGATGTTCGATGGACCCACGATCTTGCGAAGCAGCTTTTCCACATCCTCATGGATGTGGCCAAGGTGGCGGCCGTCGACCAGGACGTGCCGGGCGGCCTTAAACCTGTTCATGGTCAGGCGCCCGGCGGGCAGATAGCTTCGCGGCACGACGCAGACATATTCCTCCGGGAAAAGCGTCTGTTCGACGACGCCGGCATAGAGCGCCGGGAAACTGCCGATCGCGATGTCGACCTCGCCGGTCTCGAGCCGGGCGATCAGCTTTTCCCCTCCCAGGGGAATGGCCTTGAACCGCACGCCCGGCGCCAGATCGCGCACCCATTGCAGGACGCGGGGAAGGACGAGCAGATGCCCGACGTCCGAAGCCGCGATGTGGAAATCGCGGTTCGAAGTCGCGGGATCGAATGTCGGCTCGCCGCTCAGGCGGGAATGATAGAGTTCCAATGTCTGCGACACGGCGGGCGCGGCGGTGATGGCCAGGGACGTGGGCTCCAGGCCCCGGCTGGTCCGCACGAAAAGCTGGTTCCCGAAATGCTCCCTGAGCTGTTTGAGATGACGGCTGAGCGTGGGCTGCGGCATATCCAGCATCTCCGCCGCCACCCCCACGCTTTTCGCCCGCATCAGGGCCTGAAACACAGTCAAATGCATGAAGGAAATCATTGCGCCATTTCCGGTTTCCGAATGAGAAAGCACCGGAAACCCTGCTATTGCGTAAAGCGCTGCATGGCCAGGAACATTCGCTTTTCGAATGCCGGATATTCGTGAACCCGCGTGGAGTAACGTGGAGTAAACGGCTTTGGAGTGCTATTTCAATGGAGGTCCCGCTCCTCGCCGCCAGGCGAAAAGCAGAGGCGCGATTTTCGGACTATATTTTGATCTTGGAGAGCGATCGTGGATACGAACCATATCACCAGCCTGCATCATATCACCATCTGCACCGGCACAGCCCAGGGCGACATCGACTTTTTCGTGAAGGTCTTGGGCCAGCGCTTCGTGAAGCGGACCCTGTTCTATGATGGCAGCATTCCCATCTATCACCTTTACTTCGCGGACGAACTGGGCACGCCCGGCACCGTCATGACGACCTTCCCCACCCGTCGCACGGGCCTGAAGGGCCGCAAGGGTTCCAACCAGTTCACCGTCTGCACCTATTCGATCCCCAAGGGGTCGCTGGAATGGTGGATCGGCCACCTCAACAAGCATGGCATCGAGACCAGCGCGCCGGGCACCCGCTTCGGTCAGCGCTTCGTGAGCTTCCAGCATCCCGACTGCGGCATCGAATTCGAGGTGCTGGAGGACGAGACCGACACGCGGGCGCCCTATGATTCGCCCTATGTGCCGCTCGAATATGCCCAGCGCGGTTTCCATAGCTGGACGGCCTCCGTGCGCGAGCTGGAGGACATGGACTTCTTCATGGAGAATTGCTGGAATTTCGAGAAGATCGGCGAGGAAGGCAATCGTCACCGCTACCGCGTGAAGGGTTCGACGGAAGCAGGCACGATCATCGACCTGCTTCATGAACCCGACGTGCGCCAGGGTAGCTGGACGATCGCGGAAGGCATCATCCACCACGGCGCCTTCGCCGTGCCCGACATGGACGTCCAGGCCCGGATCAAGTTCGACACCGAGGGCGTCGGCTTCACCGACTTCTCGGACCGCAAGAACCGCGGCTATTTCGAATCCACCTATGTCCGTACCCCGGGCGGCGTGATGTTCGAAGCGACCCACAGCCTGGGCTTCACCCATGACGAGGACGAAAACACCCTCGGCATGGACCTGAAGGTTTCGCCGCAGTTCGACGACAAGAAGCACCTCATCCAGCAGGCGATGGAAGACGATCCGATCGTCGTCTGATCGCTGACGCAGGAAAGAAAGGGAGGCCCGGCAAATGTCGGGCCTCTTTTTTTGCGTCCTGGAACCTTGAAGTCCTGGGAAAGGAGAGGACGGCTATTGCCGGAATGTCCTTGCAGCATCGAGCAATAACTCGCCGAGCAGGAACCGAGCGAAGTCGAAGGCCCATATCGAAGCATCAGTCCTTCGATACGCCTCTTCGACAGGCCCTAAGAGCCCGTTTCGAAAGGTCGAAGGGTAGTCAGCGCCAAACGGCACGACCCTTTCCATATCCGGGAAAGCGGGCCTCGAATTCGTCCATAAATTTGAGCCGGACAATGTTCAGTTCGCCGATCAGTTCAGCGGGAAAGTCGGCCATACCGGCTTCGTCCATGAGATCGTAGAGACCCAGCATCACTTGCTGCATTCGCTCCGCCGGATCGACGGGCAAGCCATATTCATCGCGCTCTTCGCTCATCTTCACGTCTCGCGGTGGGACAGAGGTTGAGCATCGCGGCATGGTCTGATTCAAGGGGGTTGCTTACACCATCCTTGGACAGATCATGTGGACCCGCGACACTCGGCGGCAGCATAGCCGCGATCATCTTCGATATCCAACCAGCCTAACGGACGCCGAATGGCAGATTATCGCCTGTCATCCGCAGGATACCCCGACAAACGGACGGCCACGGCGCTGGTCGTGGCGCGCGTTGCTCGATGGCATATTGTTTATCCTACGCACGGGCGCTCCGTGGCGCTGCTTGCCTCCCGGTTTTCCGCCATGGCAAACCGTCTACAGATGGTTTGCGTCTCTACGTGACCGAGGCTTTTTTCAGGCGCTTAATCATGCCCTCGTCATCGCTGACCGTAGCAGTCAAGGACGAGAGGAGGCACCGTCTGCTGCCGTGATCGACAGCCAGTCTGTGAAAACCACGGAGGCAGGCGGACCACGCGGTTACGATGCCGGGAAGAAAGTCATGGGGCGAAAACGGCATGCCATGGTCGATACCGATGGCCGCGCCCTAGAACTGTTGATCCATGCTGGAGATGTTCAGGATCGCGACGGAGCCATCCCTTTGTTGCAGCAATCTCGACACCGACACCCCTTTGTCTCCAAAGCGTTCGCGGACAGTGCATACAGCGCCGCTCGTGTCATCAACGCCACATCCATCAGCATTGAGATCGTTAGAAAAATAGCCGGTCAGGTCGGCTTTACCGTTCATCCTCGTCGATGGGTGGTCGAGCGCACCTTCGCTTGGCTCGGACGAAACAGGCGGTTGGCGAAGGACTTTGAAGCCACCCTCAGTTCCGCCACCGCCTTCCTCTACGCGGCTGCGGCAATGGTCTTGGTCCGCCGCATGGCCCGCGCATCATGACTTTCGAAACGGACTCTAAGCATGTCGAATGACTCGACGGCTACTCCGGTGATTTAACGCAGGGGTTCTTTGGAGCGATTTCCAAGCAATCGAAACCGCTCCAAGAGGAGGATGACGTTGCCCAAGCGCAGGGGCTTCGATGCCGATAAGCCGCCTGATCCGGGCAACATCTGCCCGCACGGGACAGCAACTCCGGCGAAAATTTGGCGACTGCTCTCCGGCCCTCCGGTGATGGATGGGATGGCCCCCCTGGAACGAACCCGCGCCGGGCCGGTCTCAGGGCGCCCGCCTGTCCGGCAGGGGGGATAGGGGGGGCACTTGCCCCTGCCCCTTACGCTTCGGCATTCGCCAATATGGGCGCTTTCCGATCGACCAATATGTTGAACAGAAGGGGCGCCAGGGCTGCGCTGATGATGGCAACCAGCACCATGGCCGCATTGGTCGCCGTATCGAGCACGCCGATCCGCGTCGCAATGTCGGACGCGGCGACGATCAGGCTGAGGCGGGCGCTCAGCAGCAGGCCGGCCGCGACGGCCATCTTCCGACCATGCGCCGGAACCAGCAGCAATGCGGGAATGATCTTGTTGGCGAAGGCGACCGCCACGAAGCCCGGCACCAGCAGCAAGGCCTTGGGCGAGGCGAAGAGGGCGGGAATGTCGAATTTCAGGCCGACATTGATGAAGAAGAAGGGAACGATGAAGCCGTAGCCGATCGCTTCCAGCGTCTCGCGCCGATGGCTGTTGCGGGGGATGATCTGCCCCAGCAGCAATCCGGCGAGGAAGGCCGCCAGCACCAGTTCGGATTCCAGCCGCTCCGCGAGCCAGGCGACCATGAACAGCAGCGCCAGGCTGAGCCTGACCAACGGCAGGCTGGTCCGGCTGTCCAACTGCGCGGCCGGCACCCGCGCCAGCAGCTTGGGCAGCAGCCAGATCGCCAGCCCGGCGATGCCGACGAGCGCCAGGCTGCCCAATGCGCCCTCGGCGCGGCCGCTGACGACGATGCCGGCCAGGGACGAGATGGCGATCATCGTGAAAAAATCCGCGAGCAACGCGGTGGAGAGGATGGTCTGGCCATAGGCGCCGTCGGCCAGGCGTCGTTCCTGTATGGTCGGCACGACGATCCCGACCGACGTCGTCGACAGGATCACGGCATAGATCGCCAGATGCAGCAGCGGCGTCGAGGAGTCGAGCAACAGCCAGGCGCCGAACGCGGCCATGACCACGGTCATCAGCGACATCATCACCGCGAGCATGAGCGGACTCGCCTGCTTCGCCTTCTGCCCGCGCGCGAGCAGCATGCCGAGATCGATTTCCAGTCCGGCGATCAGCATCAGCACGCCGAATCCCAGCTTGGCGAGCATTTCCATGGCCGGTCCCGGCGCCAGCAGCGCCATGCCGTTGGGACCGATCAGGATGCCGAAGGCGATTTCCAGCACCAGGGCCGGCAACAATGCCCTGGGCATCCATCGGGCGAGGATGGCAGCTATCGCGCTGCCGGCACATGCCAAGGCTATTACGGAAATGATCACTCGCCCGCCTGCTTTCAGATCGCGATGTCGACACCGCTCAACAGTGAATATGGGGAAATTCCCCTACTGGCTCCCAATCCCGTCGAGTATCTCTCAGGATGAATAATCATTATTCGGATTATGTCGGGTCGGCGAATCCGGCCGTTACTGTCCGCTCCTCAATATTGGTCCAGGTCGCGGCCATGGGCGACTTCGCCGTGGAAATGCCGGGATATTCCCGCGGCATAGGATTCGACATCGGTTTCCCCGTCATTGCCAGGCGCGAAATGCGTGAGGATGACCTTCTTGACGCCCGCGGCGGCGGCGATTTCGCCGATCTGCTCCCCGGTCAGGTGGTCTTCGCGCATATGTTCCATCAGCGGCGGAATCTGATCGGCGGAGAAGCCCGGATAGCTTCGCAGCAATTTTTCCATGCGGGCAATGTCGATCACCTCGCAGACAAGATAATCGGCATCCTTCGCCAGGATCTTCAGGCGTTCGGACGGTCCGGTGTCGCCGCTGAAGACATAGACCTTGCCTCCCGCCTCCACGCGATAGGCATAGGAACGGGACGACCGCGCCTCGATCGATCCGGCCGGATAATGATAGTGATCGACGCCGATGGCGAACACCCGCACCCGATCGTCCTTGTAGACCAGCCGCGGTTCATTGAGGTCAAGCGGCAGGTCATGGCCGACCGCCGATCCGGCGAGGGGCGGCTTGACCGGGCCGCCGACCGTCACCGGGGCCAGCTCCACCGGCCGAAAGGCGGCGAGCGTCCCGGCGACGAGCTGCGCCGATCCCGGCGGTCCGTATATCTCCAGCGGAGGCGCGTTGGCGAGAAGCCAGCGGTCGATCATCAGCACGGGAACATCGGCGACGTGATCGATATGATGGTGGGTTAGGAACAGGGCCTTGACCGACCCCAGCCCCAGCTTGCTGGCCGCCATCTGCCTCAAAAGGCCGTCGCCCGCATCGATGAGATAGGTTTGCCCGCCGACGACGATCGCATTGGCGGGCTGGGAGCGTTCCAGCCGCGCTATCGGCCCGCCGGCCGTGCCCAGCAGGATGAGGCGCGGCGGCTGCGCAGGCGGCGTTTCCGCCCGCGCAGCCACGGTTCCGGCTAGTGCGAATATCAATATTGGGAGCAGATGCTTCATCGGGACGACCCCTGTTCGACTATTGGCGCTTTTGCGGCCGGGCCGCTGCCTTGGGCGGACCGGCAGGATCAAGCCGGAAGAGGCTGGATTCCGGTCAGCGAATGGCCCGGCCCCAATGGTTCGGCCGGGCCGACGGGCACGATGCCCGTGGGATTAACGCTGGTGTGGCTGCGGTAATAATGCGCCTTGGCATGGCGCAGATCGATGGTCGGCGCCACGCGCTCATGGGACGCCAGCTTCCAGGTCAGCCGCGAAAGATTGGGATAGTCGGCGATGCGGCGCAGATTGCATTTGAAATGCCCGTGGTAGATCGCATCGAAGCGGACCAGCGTGGTGAACAGGCGGATGTCCGCTTCCGTCAGCCTGTCTCCGACAAGCCATTCCCTGCCCGTCAGATGCTCCTCCAGCCAGTCGAGCGTTTCGAACAGCGG
Organism: Sphingopyxis lindanitolerans; assembly: GCF_002993885.1. Classification (NCBI taxonomy): domain Bacteria; kingdom Pseudomonadati; phylum Pseudomonadota; class Alphaproteobacteria; order Sphingomonadales; family Sphingopyxidaceae; genus Sphingopyxis; species Sphingopyxis lindanitolerans. Next base: position 56,630 of record NZ_PHFW01000004.1, on the reverse strand, counting down.
ATGGACCGCCTCCTCATAGGCTTCCTGCGTCGTCGCGAAACCCGAACGGTACACGCCGTTGTTGAGCGTTTCGTAGACGCGCGCGTTGATCGCGTCGATTTCGGCGCGCAATTCCTGCGGATAATAATCGCCGGGAAGCGCCCCCACATGATCGAACGCCGAGTTCAGGATCCGGATGATCTCCGACGATTCATTGTTGACGATCCTCTTCTCGAACTTGTCCCACAGGATCGGGATGGTCACGCGGCCGGTATAGGTCGGATCGCCCGCCAGATAGACCTGATAGAGATATTGCGCGCCGTTGACGCTGTCCGGCACGACGCCCTCGCCCGGCAGGAACGTCCAGCCCTTCTCGCCCATGAACGCATTGACCATGGAGACGGAGATCAACCCCTCCAGCCCCTTGAGCGCGCGCATGATGAGGACGCGGTGCGCCCAGGGACAGGCGAAGCCGGCATAGATATGATAGCGGCCCGGCTCGGCCTGGAAACGGCCGTCCAGCCCGTCGCGATATTGCGATTCCTTGCGCACGAATCTGCCGCCGCTCGATTTCGTGTCATACCAGGCGTCGCGCCAGACGCCGTCAACCAACAGGCCCATATATCGGTATCTCCATCTTCGGCCCGGCCGATCCGCTTCGCATGATGCCGGGCAGGTTCGCGCATGATCGGCGAGAGACGGCGCTCATCCCGCGCATCCGGGATGCTGCGCCGGCGCGTCATGGGATCGAAATCCGTCAGAACGAGGAAGGACGACAGGGCCACAGGATTCCGGCAGGACGGACGATGAGGCCATTCTCTCTCTCTCCACGCGCATATTATGCGGAACCACAAAGGATGTGGCGCCCCCGCTTTCAAGCGCGGATTATGAAAACCCCTTATCCATTTTCTGGATGTAGACAGGCCGCGGCATTGCGGCGCCGCCCGAACGCATGCGCGGTGGCCATGTCGGCCCGATCGGTCGGGAATGCCTCAGGCCGCTTGGGCAGTGCGATCGCAGGCGATGCCGCCAAGCTCGATCAACGTCCGGGCTTCGCGCAGGATATTGTTCCACAATTCGTCGCCCAGCGCATTTTTCAGCTCATCCTGGGCCTTGCGCCATTTGGGGATCGACACCTCCAGCGCCTCATGCCCGCGCTCCGTCAAGCGCACCAGCCGCTGGCGCCTGTCCTTGCCCTCCCCGATCTCCAGGAATCCGTCCCGCACCAGCACATCGACGTTGCGCGTCGTCGTGGTGCGATCGGTCTCCATATGCTGGGCAAGCGTCTGCATGGTCGCGTTGCGCAGATAATAGACGCGCATGAGCAGCGACATCTGCACCGGATTGACCGGCGATCCCGCCATGCTGTCGACATAATGCTTCATGACGGCGCGATTGGCCGCCCGCAGACCTTCCGCGAGGCAGATGTGGGGCGTGTTCCTGACTTCCTCCAGGAAGGCGATGGGTCGTAGCGCGCTCATTGTGTGAGCATACACTTATGGCGCACGCCTGTCGACCCCCCAGGCGCATTGCCGCGCCGGGGAAGCCGGCCGTACGGTGCCGGCCGGGGGTCGCAATAGGGATTCCGCCGGCGTTTTCCCCCGGATGGAGCGCCTGCGCGCCGGTTCAGCGTCCTTTCGCGACGAGGATAAGGCTGTCCGCCCCGGCATGGCGATGGGCCGCGATCTCGCGATAGCTTTCGCTGTCGGCGAACGCGTTGAAGGCGTCCAGATCGGCGAATTCCAGGATCACGATCTTCTCATAAGACCATTGGCCTTCCTGGACGACCGGATTGTCGTCGGCGGCGACGAGCCGGCCATCATATTGCTGGAGCACCGCGCCGAAGCGCTCCCGATATTTCTCATATCTCTCGCCGTCGTTGATCTTGACCTGAGCCACTGTGTAGACCGCCATTCCTGCATCCTTCCCGAATTCTCTGACGTCTCTTCAAGGGGGCCGCCTTCCGCGGGCGAAGGCGGCCCGGTCCGACCTTCGTTCAGGCCGCTGCGTTCAGCGTTTCCAGCGTCGGATAATCGGTATAGCCCTTGGCATCGCCGCCGTAGAAGGTCGGACGGTCCCAGGGGTTGAGCGGAGCGCCCAGGCGGATTCGTTCGACCAGGTCGGGATTGGCGATGAACGGACGCCCAAAGGCGATCGCGTCCGCCAGCCCCTTGCCCACTTCCTCCTGGGCGGAAGCCCCCTCATAACCGCCGGCGGCGATCAGGACGCCGGGCCAGGAGTCGCGGAAGAGTTCAGCGGCGGAGGGCGCGCTATCATTGAGGACGTCCGCCTTGCCGGTCCCGGCTATCCGCGGTTCGATCAGGTGCAGATAGGCCAGTTGGAAGCCGGAAAGCGCGGCGATCGCATGCCGGTACAGCGGCAGCGGATCGTCCTCGCCGGAATCGTTGGTGGTGCCGAAGGGCGACAGGCGCACGGCGACGCGGTCGGCCCCCGCCTCCTCCACCACGGCGCGCGTGACGTCGAGCAGGAAGCGGGTGCGGTTCGCGATCGATCCGCCGTAAATATCCTGCCGCCTGTTGGAGCGGGACTGGAGGAACTGCTCGATCAGATAGCCGTTCGCGCCATGGATCTCGACCCCGTCGAATCCTGCGGCGAGCGCGTTGCGGGCGCCGGTGCGATAGGCCTCGACGATCGCGGCGATGTCCTCAAGCTCAAGGGCGCGGGGCGTCTGGAACGGCTCCAGCTTCCAGCTCGCGGTGAAATGATCGCCCGCGGCGGCGACGGCGGACGGCGCGACCGGCGTTTCGCCATGGTAGGATGAATGGGAAATGCGCCCCACATGCCAGAGCTGGAGGAAGATGTGGCCACCCGCTTCATGCACCGCGTCGGTGACCCTTTTCCAGCCGGCGATCTGTTCCGCCGTATGGATGCCGGGGGTTTGCGGATAGCCCTGGCCGGTCGGCATCACCTGGGATGCTTCCGCGACGATGAGGCCGCCCGGCGTCGCCCGCTGGCGATAATATTCGACGGCGATGTCGCGCGGCACCATGCCCGGACCGGCGCGCATCCGCGTCAGCGGAGCCATCACCACGCGGTGGGACAGTTCGAGCCGACCGATCCTGAGCGGCTGGAACAAGGCGGATTGGGTCATTGGCAACTCCTGGCAATGCTGGCTGAGGAAAGGGGGCGAGGGTCGCGGGACTTCATCCCTGTCGTTCGGCTCTCTCCGCAAGGGAGCCGGGCGCGGACGATCCGAAGGGGCCGGGCCATGGCTGACGTGCTTGTCCGCGCAAATCGATCATCCGACACCCTACTCCAGGACGGCATGGCCGCTTCTTTCGACCAGGCGCGCCCGGCGCCTCGTTACGGTTTAATTTTGCAACCATGCGGATAGTGCCGCCTATGGTTTAAAATTGCAACCATAATATTTTCAAGGATGACGACTGCCGCCGCCGGCTCCCGACGGCATGGGAATGGCGCGGGCAGGCCGGCGCCCCCGCCTTATAGCTCGTCCTGTCCAGGCCGAACCGCAGCGCTGCGCGGGCGGCTATCGGTCCTCGACGGACCCGGCGGAAAGGGAATGCGACGGATCAGAGGTCGGTGGCGGGGACGGGCGCGTCCTGGGGCGGGAACGCCCTGAAGAACATGCTGACCAGATCGGGAATCAACCCCTCCATATCCGCCTGGCAGGGCGGTTCTTCGGCGTGCAGCATCCGAAGGGTGGAGGCCCCGGTCAGCAGCGCGGCCAGCATCAGCACATGCCGCGATCCGGCCGCGCCGGCGTCCAGTTGCCGCCGCGCCACGGCCTGGTCCAGCGACTGGCGGAAAATGCCCAATATCCGGATGCTGGGGTCCAGCGCGTCGGGCGCGGGAATATAGCCGGGGATCGGCCGGCCGATGAGCAGCTGGGCCATTTCCGGGTTCACCGTCGCCCATCGGTCCACGGCCAGCATCGCGTCCCTTATCGCCGCCATGCCTGGTTCGGCGCTCGCGACGGCATTTTCGACTTCATGCAGGACATCGTTTTCGGCGCGGCGGTAGAGCGCGTCATAGACCGCCATCAAGGACGGGAAATATTTGTACAGCGCGGTCGGCTGCACGCCCAGAAGCCGCGCCACCGTCGTGAGATTCAGTCCGGCGACGCCTTGCTGCCTTATGACCTCGATCGACAGATCGAGAATCTCGTTCATCGTTTCCTGCCGGCGACGCTCCCGCAACGGGATGACAGGGGACTCGCTCATGGGGAAGGCTCTTATCTGGGTCATCTCCTCTCCCGACATTTTCTTTTGGCGCTCGGCCTTATGGCGCTTGGGCCCTGTTCCGGCATTCGGCGGCGCTGGGGCGTTTGCTGTCCTCCAAGCGCGTTCGATCTGTTGCCGACCATCGGCCAAGCGTGGATTCAACCGCATATCAGATCGCCATGGCCCTGTCGATGTCGCGGCGCGCCGACCGGCAAATTGGCTTCGGCGTCCAGCGAACATCCATGGCGAAAGTTACAGGTCATAACCAAAGACAGGGCGTATCACGCCGGGCATATGCGCCAACTTTGCAAATCCTCCGGAACTGAAGAGACAATAGGTGATAATTATTATTCTTTATTTTAAAATTTGAAGATTTAGCTTGTTCATTGTCGATTCTATTCGGCCATAAATAACAAAAAACAAGGCGTGGATGATGCAAGTAAAAACCTTGCCGGAGAGGTGCGTTTCGTCGGGCCAATGCGTGATGCTGGCGCCCGGGGTTTTCGATCAGGACGATGATGGCGTCGTCCTCCTGCTGCGCGACACGGTGGACGATGGCGACGAAGCCAGCGTAGCCGCGGTCCGATCCTCCGCCAATGTCTGCCCGGCGGCGGCGATCCGACTTTCGGCGACCCCGAAGGCCTGACCTCCAGGTCCGCTTTCCGCTTCCAGGAGGAGTGTCGAAGACATGCACGCCAGCGCCGCGATCCTGCGCCATGCGCAAGCCCCTTTCGCCATCGAGCCATTGGACCTGCCCGAACCCGGCGGGAACGAGATCCTCGTCCGCGTCGCCGGTGTCGGCATGTGCCACACCGACCTGGTGGTCAGGCATATCCCCGCCGAATGGGCGCCCCTGCCCGCCGTGCTGGGCCATGAAGGATCCGGCATCGTCGAGGCGGTCGGCCCCTCCGTCACGCGCTTCGCCGTCGGGGACCATGTGGTCCTGACCTATGATTCATGCGGCTGGTGCGACAATTGCCATGGCGGCACGCCATCCTTCTGCTCCGAATTCAGCGAGCGGAACGAACTGGGGCTGCGGCCCGGATCGCATCGGTCGGGCCGGGATTCGGACGGGGTCGAATTGCAGACGCGCTGGTTCGGCCAGTCGTCCTTCGCCACCCATTCGCTGGCGACCGAGCGCAATGCGGTCAAGGTGTCGCCGGACCTGCCCATAGAATTGCTGGGGCCGCTGGGCTGCGGCATCCAGACCGGGGCGGGCGCTGTCCTCAACGCCCTGCAGGTCCGTTTCGACAGCAGCGTCGTCATATTCGGGACAGGCGCGGTCGGCATGGCGGCGATCATGGCGGCGCGCATCGCCGGGGCGCGGAAGGTGATCGCGGTCGACCTGCACGAAAACCGCCTGCAACTCGCGCAGGAACTGGGGGCGACGCATCGCATCTCCGGCCGCGATCCCGAACTGGTCGAGCAGATCATGTCCATCACCGGGGGCGGCGCGACCCATGCGCTGGACACGACCGCCGCGCCCGCCGTCATCGCCGGCGCCCTGGCGGCCCTGCGCGCGCGGGGGAAGCTGGGGCTGGTGGGCGGCGGCGGCGCGCCGCTGGACCTGCCGCAGGAGGCGCTGATGAAGGGGCAGCAAATTTCCTTCATCATCGAGGGCAATTCGGTGCCCCAATTGCTGATCCCGCAACTGATCGAACTCTGGTCGGAGGGGCTTTTTCCCTTCGACCGGCTGATCGCCCGATATCCGCTGGAGAAGATCAACGATGCCGAGCGCGACCTTGCATCCGGTTCGGTCATCAAGCCGGTCCTGCTGCCGGGCCGATGACGCGACGAACCGCTGACACCCACTACGAAGAAGGCACGAGCCAGTGACGACAGAGACCCAAATCCAGGAAAAGCCCGTTCCCGAAACCACCTTCCCCTGGGAGCGCGGCACTTATGATCCGCCGCCGGCCTATGCCTGGCTGCGCGAGCACGAGCCGGTCCGGCGCGTCGTCCTGCACGACGGCACGCCGGCCTGGCTCGTCACCCGCTATAACGACGTCCGGAGCATCCTGGCCGATCCCAGGGTCAGTTCGAACCAGAATCTGCCCGGCTTCCCCCAGATCGAACTGTTGCCGCGCCCCAGCGAGGAGGAAAGCACCTTCCTCAACATGGACGCGCCGCGCCACACGCTGTTCCGGCGGCTCATCTCCAAGCATTTCATCGTGAAGAAGCTGGAGGTCATGCGGCCGCGCATCCAGGCGCTGGTCGACGAGCATATCGACCATATCATCGATCGTTCGGAGCCGTTCGATTTCGTGGAGGAGATCGCCCTGCCCGTCCCCTCCACGGTGATCGCCTGGCTGCTGGGCGTGCCGCCGTCGGACCATCCCTTCTTCAACCGGGAGACGGAGGCGCTGCTGGCCGCCAGCCTGGGGACGGAGGAAGCCATAGAGCGCGCCACGGAGGCCTATGCGAACATCAACGACTATGTCGACCGGCTGATCGCCGAGCGGGAGAAGCTGGACGATCCGGGCGACGACATATTGGGCGACCTGGTGCGCGCCAGCCGGGAGGGCCAGATCGAGCGGCGGGACGTGCTGAACACCGCATGGCTGCTGCTGGTCGCGGGTCATGACACGACCGCGAACATGATCGGCCTGGGCATGCTGACGCTGCTGGAGCATCCGGATCAACTGGCGCAGCTTCAGGCGGAACCGGCCCTGATCCCGGACGCCATAGAGGAACTGCTGCGCTATCTGACGGTCGTGCACCTCATCATCCTGCGCATCGCGACGGAGGATATAGAGATTGGCGGGGTGACGATCCCTGCGGGCGAAGGGATCATCCCGCTCAACTTCGCGGCGAACCGCGACGACGGGCATTTCCCGGATGCGGCGAAGTTCGACATACGCCGCCGCCCGCGCGACCATGTCGCCTTCGGCTATGGCGTGCACCAGTGCATCGGTCAGGCGCTGGCCCGCATCGAATTGCAGATCGTGTTCGAAACGCTGCTGCGGCGCATTCCGAACGTGCGGCTGGCGACCGATCCGGCCGACATCCAGTTCAAGAGCCATGCGAGCATCAACGGCATCGCCCGGCTGCCGGTGGCGCTCTAGGACCGATGGGAGGACCGACCATGGAAGAGGCGACCACCCTCGTCACGCCGCAGATGGAGGCGTCGAAAGGCGTCTGGCATTCGTTCGAGACCAGCTTTCCGATCACGGCCACCGACATACGCCGCTGGGCGATAGCGACCTATTGGGGGCAGATGCCGCCGCGTCTCTTCTGGGACGAGGAATATGCCCGGACGACCCGCTGGGGCGGGATCGTCGCGCCGGAGGATTTCAACCCCTTCGCCTGGCAGTTGCCCCGCGAACTGACCGAGGAGGAATTGCGGCTTCAGGGCGCGATCCCCGGCCAGGAAACGAAGAAGGGCGACAATATCCTGAACGGCGGCCAGGTCGACAGGTTCGGGGCGCGCATGCGGCCGGGCGACGTCATCTCCAGCCGTTCCCGCCTGACCCATTGGGAGGAGCGGGAGGGCCGCAACGGCCTGACGCTCTACACCTATAACGAGACCGAATGGACGAACCAGCGCGGCGAATGGGTGAAGTCCCGCGTCATGACCCTCATTCATTATTAGGAGCTTCGCCTTGTCCATTTTCTTCGAAGACATCGCCGTGGGCGACCAGATTCCGGCCTTCACCCGCAAGACGACCATGATGGAATGGAGCCGCTTCGCCGCGGTGAACGAGGAGTTCGTCTATGTCCATATGGACGATGAGGCGGGACAGGCGGCGGGACAGCCGGGCGCGTTCGGCATGGGCAATCTGCGCTGGGCCTATATGCTGAACGCCCTGCGCGACTGGGCGGGCGACGAGAGCGAGATCAGGGAACTGGCCATGCAGTTCCGCGCCATCAACCAGAAGAACGACATATTGTCGACCAGGGCGGTGGTCGTGGAAAAGTCCGTCGCGGATGACGGCGCGGCCCTCATCCACCTTCAGATCGACGTGGAAAATCAGGACGGCAAGGGCACTTCGCCGGGGCGCGCCATCGTGGCGGTTCCGTCCCGCGCCTGACCATGGCCGCAAGAACGATAATTTTTCGGGAGCTTTGACGACCAATGGATGCTCTTGGCGATATTCGGGTGATCGAACTCGCGACCGGCGTCGCCGGCCCCATAGTCGGCATGTTCTGCGCCGACTTCGGCGCCGACGTGGTGAAGGTCGAGACGCCGGACGGCGACCCGGAACGCGGCCGTCCCGGCTTTCCGATGTGGAATCGCGGCAAGCGCAGCGTGGTGATCGATCCCGGATCGGCCGAGGGGCGCGCACGGCTGCGGAACCGGATCGGCGGGGCCGACATGCTGATCACCAGGGACGGCGAGGAACTGGCGGCCTTCGGGCTGGACGGCGACGAACTGCTGGCCAGCCATCCCCGGCTGATCCTGCTGGAGATGCCCGTCTATCTGCCCGGCCATGTCCCCTGGGCGGGCGGGGTCGAATCCGCCGCGCTGCTGGGGGCCTATGGCGGCCAGTTCGCCCGCCAGTCCTCCGTATCGGGGGAGCCGGTCGAGTCCGTCTATCAGACTTTGCTCTATGCGCATGGCCTGTGGGCGTCGGTCTGCGCGGTGGCGGCCTTGATCGAGCGCGAGGGTTCGGGTTTCGGGCAGCGCGTCACCGTGTCCGGCATCAACGCGCTTCAGCAGCTTACCATGATATCGCTGGTGGTCGATCCCAACGCGCCGGACCCCAGCACCGCCGTGGGGGGCGCGGGCCGCCATCCGACCTATTCCCGGATGATCGCGGGCGACGGCAAATGGTTCACCAGCGGCGCGCTCGGTCCCCGGTTCGAGGCGATGTTCATGGAGGTGATCGGGCTAGGTTCGATTGTCGAGGATGAGCGGCTGGGCGGCAGCCTGGCGAACATGGTCGCGCCGGAGAATATCGGCTGGGTGCAGAAGGCGGTCGAGGAAGCGGTGCTGAAGCAGCCCCGCCAATATTGGCTGGACCGCCTCGACGCCGTCGGCATCCCCTCCGGACCGATCGACGGGCGCGAGGGGTGGCTGGACCATCCCCAGGTCGCCGCCATGGGCATGCGGGTGGAGGTTGACGATCCCGACCGTGGTCCTGTCGTCATGCCGGGCGTCCCGATCAACCTGACCGCGACGCCGGGCGCCGTTCGCGGCCCCGCCCCTGCCCTTGGCGAGCATAGCGGCAAGGTCGCGCCATGGCCCGCGCAGCCCCGTCCGGCCGCCGATGCGCGCCCGCTCGTGCGATCCGGCCCGCTGTCGGGCATCAGGGTCGTCAACAGCGGGCCGTTCCTCGCCAGCCCCTATGCCGGATGCCTGCTTTCGGCGCTGGGCGCGGACGTGATCAAGGTGGAACCGCGAGAGGGCGACCCCTTCCGCAAGCCCGCCTATGGCGCGAACCGGGGCATGCGCAGCATCGCCATCGACCTGAAACATCCCGACAGCATCCGGGCCTTCCACAAGATCATCGAGGGCGCGGACGTCTTCATCGACGGCCTGAGGCCCGGCGTGACGAAAAGCCTGGGCATCGACTATGATTCCCTTAAGGCGATCAACCCCGGCATCGTCACCATGTCGCTTTCCGCCTTCGGCCAGACCGGCCCGCTGGGCGGGCGCGGCGGCGTGGACATGGTGTTGCAGGGCATGGCCGGGATGATGGCGGCGGAGGGCGGCGACGGCGAACCCATCGTCAACACCATATCCGTCTGCGACATCAGCACGGCCTCCATGTCCTCGCTCACCATCGCGCTTGCCCTGTTCCACCGGCTGCGCACCGGGGAAGGCCAGCGGACATGGGACACGCTGCTGGGCACCGCAACCTACCTCCAGTCGGCGGAGATCATCCGGTTCGAAGGCCGCCCGCCCGCCATCGTCGGCGGCGTCGACTTCCAGGGGGACGGCGCGTTCGACCGCATGTATCGGGCGGCGGACGGCTGGGTCCGGATCGCCGCGCCCGACGCCCCGGCGAAGATCGCCAGCGCCCTGGAAATTCCTGAGGAAAAGCTGGCGGACAAGGATGGGGCCATTGCCGCCATCGGGGCCGCCATCATCGATCTCAGCCGCGAGGAGGCGACGCGCCGCCTCAACCGGGCGGGCGTGCCGTCGGCATCCGTCAGGAAGGTGACGGAGGTGCTGCGCGATCCCCGGCTGTGCGAGGCTGGCTTCGCCCATGTCTATCCTTCCGACAATGGCGGCTTCATCGCCACGCCGGGCCGCATCGCATCCTTCAGCAGGACCGAATGGCGCGGCGTGCTGAAGCCGCCGGGGATCGGCGAGCACAGCGTCCGGATATTGGAGGATGCGGGGATCGATCCTGCGACCATCGACCAGTTGATCGAACGCCGCGCCGTCGCGGTCGGCGGACCCATGCCGCAGATATTGCCGCACGCCTATCGTTGAGCCCCGGATCGCAAGCATAAGGAAAAAAACAGCCGTGAACGCCATCGCAATGACCATCAACGGTCGATCCGTCGGGACAGGGGCCACCTTCCCGGTGATCGATCCATCGACGGGCGAAGCCTTTGCCGAGGCCCCTGCCGCCAGCCCCGAACAGTTGGAGGAGGCGATGGCGACCGCGCAGGACGCCTTCGCTTCGTGGAGCCGCGACGAGGGGTTGCGCCGCAGGGCGCTGAAGGAGGCCGCCGGGCTGGTGATGGAGATGGCCGCCGATCTGGGACCGACACTGGCCCAGGAACAGGGCAAGCCGCTGGCGGACACCGGCATAGAGTTTGAGGCGTCGGCGGAATGGCTCCGCTATTATGCCGATCTCGAACTGCCGCGGGAGGTGGTGCAGGACGATGCGGCGGCCTATGCGGAAATCGTCCGCAGGCCGCTGGGCGTGGTGGCGGGCATTACGCCGTGGAATTATCCCATCGCCCTCGCCTTCTGGAAGATCGCGCCCGCCCTGCGCGCCGGGAACACGCTGGTGCTGAAGCCATCGCCCTATACGCCGCTTTCGACGCTGGCGGTCGGGCAGGCGCTGCAATCGGTCCTGCCGCCCGGCGTGCTGAACGTCATTTCCGGCCCGGACCCGCTGGGCGCGGCGATGACCGCCCATGCCATACCGCGCAAGCTGACCTTCACCGGGTCGACCGCGACCGGCAGGAAGGTGATGGCGTCGGGGGCCAACGACCTGAAGCGGGTGACGCTGGAACTGGGCGGCAACGATCCGGCGGTGATATTGGACGATGCCGACATATCCGCCATCGCGGACGAGCTGTTCTGGGGCGCCTTCGCCAATAATGGGCAGGTCTGCGTCGCGATCAAGCGCATCTATGTCCATGAAAGCCGCCATGACGAACTGGTCGAGGCGCTGGCGGAGCGCGCCCGTTCCGTGGCGGTCGGCGCCTGGAACGAGGAAGGCGCGCTGCTGGGGCCGCTCTGCAACCGGCCGCAGTTCGAGCGCGTGAAGGAACTGGTCGCGGAAGCCATCGGCATGGGAGCGCGGGTGGCGGCGGGCGGCGCGCCGATGGACCGGCCCGGCTTCTTCTTCCAGCCGACCATCCTCGCCGATCTGGACGAAAGGGCGCGGATCGTGAGCGAGGAGCAGTTCGGCCCGGCGCTGCCGATCCTGTCCTACAGCGATGTCGACGATGCGGTCGCCCGCGCCAATGCGGGTCCGTTCGGCCTGACCGCGTCGGTCTGGTCGTCCGACCCGATCCGCGCCGCCAATGTCGGGCTGGGGATCGAGGCGGGGCAGGTGCAGGTCAACGGCCATGCCATGGGCCTGCAACCCCATCTGCCCTTCGGCGGGCTGAAGTCGAGCGGCATCGGCGTCGAAAACGGACCATGGGGCCTGCACGGCTTCACCGACATCCAGCTTCTCTACGCGCCCCCCAGGCGGGCGGCGGCCTGAGGAAAGCGGAACAACGAAACCACAAGCAACAAGTCGAGGATATGTCATGGGTGCATTGGAAGGACGGGTCGCCATCATCACCGGGGCCGGGCGCGGCATCGGGGCGGCGATAGCGCGGCGCTACGCGGCGGAGGGCGCGAAGGTCGTCATCAACGACCTGGGCGGCGACACGACGGGCGAAGGCAGCGACCTGGGACCGGCCGCCGCCGTCGCCAGCGACATCATCGCCGCCGGGGGGCAGGCCATTGCCGACGGCGGCGACATCGCCGACGTCGCGACCGGCGAACGGCTGGTCGGCCTGGCCATAGAGAAGTTCGGCGGGCTGGACATCGTCGTCAATGTGGCGGGCATATTGCGCGACCGGATGATCTTCAACCTGGACGAGAAGGATTGGGATGCGGTCATCCGCGTCCACCTGAAGGGGCATTATTCGACCATCAAGCCCGCCGCCGCCTATTGGCGTTCGCTGCGCAATCCGCAGGGCGATTTCCGGATCGTCAACTTCACCTCCGCTTCGGGCCTGCACGGGTCGCCCGGCCAGCCCAATTACGCCGCCGCCAAGATGGGCGTCGTCGGCCTGACCATGTCGCTGGCGAACGGCCTTGCCCGTTACGGCGTCACGGTCAACGCCATCGCGCCGGGCGCGACGACGCGGCTCACCGAAACCGCGCCCGAAGACAAGAATGTGGACGGCCCGGCGCGGGCGGACGACCCCTATACGCCCGACCGCGTCGCGCCCATCGCGGTGTTCCTGGGTTCGAAGCAATCGGGCTGGATGTCCGGGCGGACCATCGGCGCGGCGGGGGGCGAGCTGATGCTCTACAATGTGCCGGAGATGATCAAGACCCTGAACGGCATGGCCGATCTGGATGCAGCGACCTTCGCCGCCACGGTGGAAAGGGAGTTCCGCCCGCTCGCGGACGGGCTGGCGCCCAGCATCTATTTCGATTCGCAGATGTGAACCGGGCCATGACTGACGGAGATTCATGATGTCGATCGGGCCCATTCCCGAACCTACCCCGGAAACCGCGCCCTTCTGGCAGGGCGCGGCCGAAGGAGAGTTGCGCATCCAGCGCTGCGTCCGTTGCGAAAGCTTCTATTTCTATCCGCGTCCCTTCTGCCCGAAATGCAATTCGGACGAGGTCGAATGGAAGCCGGTGTCGGGGCGGGCGCGGCTGGCCTCCTACATCATCAACTATCGCCCTTCGCCGGAATTCGAGAGCAAGGACCCGCAGATCATCGCGCTGGTGACGCTGGAGGAAGGCCCGCGCCTCTGCACCAATATCGTCGGGGTCGAACCGGAACCGGACAATCTGCCGCTGGGGATGGAATTGCAGGTCGCGTTCGAACCGCGCGGCGACCAGTTCCTGCCCGTCTTCAAGCCCGTCAGGATATGAGCATGCCCCTATCTTCCCCCAATGGCGGCAATATCGCCATCGTCGGCGCGTCGGAGACGGAACGCGTCGGCGTCGTTCCCGATATGTCGATGATCCAGTTGCATGCCGACGCCGCCCGGCGGGCGCTGAAGGATGCCGGGCTGACGCCCGCCGACGTGGACGGCATCGCCACGGCGGAGACGCAGGTCATCGAAGTCGCCGCCATGCTGGGCATCCGCCCGCGCTGGATGGACGGCACGACCATCGGCGGATGCAGCTTCATGGCCCATGTCCGCCACGCCGCCGCCGCGATCGCCACGGGTCAGGCGAGCGTCGTGCTGATCACCCATGGCGAATCCGGCCGGTCGTGGGTGGGCATGCCCAACTATTCGATGAACCCCAGGGGGCCGGACGGGCAGTTCGAGCAGCCCTATGGCGCCATCGCCCCCTATTCCCTGTTCACCCTGCCCGCGCTGGCCTTCCTGGAGGCGCGGGGCATGGGGCAGCGCGACCTGGCCGAAGTGGTGGTGGCGCAGCGCGAATGGGCGATCCCCAACGAACGCGCCCAGCGCCGGACGCCGGTGACGGTCGAGGATGTTCTGGCAGGACCGCGCGTGGCCTATCCCTTCACCCGCGACATGTGCTGCGTCGTGACCGACGGCGGCGGTGCGCTCGTCCTCGTCAGCGCGGAGCGGGCGCGCGACCTGCCGAGCGCGAAGCGCGCCGTCTATCTGATGGGGTCCGGGGAATCCTGCGAGAGCGTGCTGGTGTCGCAGATGGACGACCTCACCTCCTTCGGCTCCTTCCGCAGGGCCAGCGCGGAGGCGTTCGAAACGGCCGGCGTCACCCATGCCGACATCGACCATGCCATGTTCTACGACGCGTTCGCGCACCTGCCGCTCTACATGCTGGAGGATACGGGCTTCGTCGGTTTCGGCGAATCCGGCGCCTTCCATGCCGAAGGGCACACGCGGCCGGGCGGCCGCCTGCCGATCAACACAAATGGCGGCGGTATGTCCTACACCCATTCCGGCATGTACGGGATGTACGCCATCCAGGAAGCCGTGCGCCAGTTGCGCGGCGAAGCCGTGGTGCAGGTGCCCGACATGAAACTCAGCTTCGTCCAGGGGGTCGGCGGGCTTTTCTGGTCGGCGGCCTCCCTGATCCTGTCCAACCAGGCGCCCTAGGGAGGCAATGACGGTTTCGATCCATCAAAAGCGCTGCCAAGAAGGAGGCAAACTCCTCGATGGCCAATCAAGGAGAGAGAAAATGAACGGATTGGGGTATCAGCTATTATGTGGCGTCTGCGCCTTCGCATTTGCGCAACCCGCCCTGGCGCAGGATAGCGGTCCGGATCAGGCCGCGGCGGAAAGAAGCGCGTCGGGATCGGTCAGCACCAGCGACATCGTCGTGACCGCGCTCCGCCGGTCCGAAAGGTTGCAGGACGTGCCCGTGTCGGTGACGGCGCTGGGCAGCGCGGCGCTGTCGCAGCAGCGGCTTCAGCAGGTCAGCGATCTCGCCGGGTCGGTTCCCAATCTTCAGGCGTCGACCGTCGCCGGGGACGGGCTGCCGATCTTCTCGCTGCGCGGCGTTTCCATGTCGGACTTCAGCTTCAACCAGCAGGGTCCGGTCGCGACCTATTTCGACGAAGTCTACAAGGGCAGCTTTCCCCTGCTGGGACTGGGCATGTTCGATCTGGAACGGGTCGAAGTGCTGCGGGGACCGCAGGGAACCCTATATGGAAAGAATACGACCGGCGGCGCCATCAATTTCATCAGCAAGAGACCGGGGCATGATTCCGAAGCCTATCTGAAACTGGGCTACGGCAATTACAACCGATACGACGCCGACGGAGCGGTGCAGGCGGGCCTGGGCGACACGCTGGCGGCGCGCATCGCCTTCACATTCTCCCGCGCCGACGGCTGGTTCAAGAATCTGATGCCGGGCAGGCCCGACGGCAGCGCCGTGCGCCAATATGGCATCCGGGCGTCCCTGCTGTTCGAACCGAACGACAAGCTGGACTTCATCCTGCGGCTGACGACCAGCCTGCAAAATCCGATCGAATATGGCGTCCTGGGCGAGCCGGTCGGGTCTCTGGGCATAGGGAACGGGGTCTATGAGATGTTCGGCGCGTCGAGCTATTTCAGGACCGGGCTTGGACGGCGGGAGATGGAGGCGGACAATATCGGCCGCCATCGCCACCGCACCTATGGCGCGTCCCTGACCGGAAACTGGCATGTCGCGGACGCACTGACCGTCACGTCGGTGACGTCCTACGACTATGGGCGCCTGCGCGTCATCGACGAGGCGGACGGCACGCCGCTGCGGGTGCTGGAGGCCGACCTGAAAGGACGGGGCAAGCAGTTGTCGCAGGATCTTCGCCTGTCTTCGGACTTCGACGGACCGTTCAACTTCATCTTCGGCGCCTATTATAATATCGAGAAATTGTGGAACGAGACGTCGGCGGGATTCTACAGCGACATCGACGTGAACGGAGACGGCGCGCTCACCTGGGAAGATTGCGTCGACAGCGGCTTCGCGGTCTCCTGCATCTACCGCAACAATTATAAGCAGGTCAGGAAAAGCGCCGCCGTCTATACCGACATGAATTACAAGCTGTCGGACCGGCTCATCCTGCGCGGCGGCATCCGCTATACGCAGGATCGGGGCAAGGTCGTCGGCTACCGCGCCCAGATAGAGGGGCCGGACGGCGTTCCCATCGTCAACACCATCCCAGGCGACGATCCGTTCGATTTCGATGCGTCGACCAGCGCCCGTTTCAAGAAAGGCACGGTCACCGGCAAGGTCGGCGTCGATTTCAAGACCGCCGACAACGACCTGATCTACGCCAGCTTCAGTCGCGGCTATCGCGCCAACGCCTTCAACGCGCAGGCCTATTTTTCCCCGGCCGAATTGAACGTGGCGGAACCGGAAACCGTCAACGCCTATGAACTGGGTTTCAAGAGCCAGTTCCTGGACCGCGCCGTGACCTTCAACGGGGCGGCATTCTATTATGATTATCGCGACCAGCAGGCGATCAGCGTCAATTCGGTCACCCATATCCAGACGCTGATCAATATTCCCAAGTCCCGCATCCTGGGCGCGGAATTCGAACTGACGGTGCGCCCGGTCCAGGCGCTTCGGATCAATGTCGGGGTCGGCATATTGGACACGAAGATCAAGGAAGGATCGCTCAACGGCACGTCCCTGCGGGGGAACCAGTTGCCCAACGCGCCGAAGCTCAGCGCATCGGCGGGTTTCGATTGGGATATAGTGGAGACCGGCGGCGGAAAGCTGAGCTGGGGCGTGAACGGCAGTTTCACGTCCAAGCAATATTTCGACCTGTTCAACACGGAACGCACCGCGCAGAAGGGATATGCGCTGGTCAACAGCCAGCTCAGCTATCGATTTGCCGACGATCGCTACGGCGTCAGCCTGTGGGGCAAAAATATCTTCAACAAATATTATGCGCGTTATTCGCTGGACCTGTCCGGCAACGGGTTCGATTACACCCATCTCGCCGACCCGCGCACCTACGGGATCAGCTTCGACGCGAAATTCTAAAGCAGATTCGGATCCGACTGCTCTACCTTTTATCCCTTCCTGCGCAGGCAGGCGCCCAGTTCGGACGGCGAACCGGGGTTCCTGCCAGCGGCCCAATTCGGAAGCGTGCCGCGTCCATCAGGCGCGGCACGCTCCCTTTGCCGGACGAGATGGGCAGAACGTCCGGCAATGGCATCCCCACATCCCTGCCGATCCCTTTTGCAGGCGGCGCCGCCCGCCGGGAAAATGCTTCACGGGCGGGAAACGGACGGCAGCAGCGTATATTTGGTGGTCAGATATTCATCGATCCCTTCAGCGCCGCCCTCGCGCCCCAGGCCCGACATCTTCACCCCGCCAAAGGGTGCGGCGGCATTGGAAAGGACGCCGACATTCCATCCCATCATGCCGGTCTGGAGTTCATTGATCAGCCGCTGCCCCCGCTCGATGCTGGCGGTGAAGGCATAGCCGACCAGGCCATATTCGGTGTCGTTCGCAATGGCGATGGCTTCGTCGTCCGTGTCGAAAGTGACGATCGGCAGGACGGGGCCGAAAATCTCCTCCCGCAGGATTCGGCTGTCCCTTGCGACATCGGTGAGCACCGTGGGTTCGAAGAAGGTGCCCGCGCCGCCCCGCCGCTTGCCGCCCGTGACGAGGGTCGCGCCGCGGGACAGGGCATCCTGGACCAGCTCGTCCACCCCCGCGACCGCCGCCTCGTCGATCAGAGGGCCGATCGCGACGTCCGGATCGAAGCCTGAGCCGAGCTTGAACTGCGCCACCTTCTCCGCCACCCGCCGGCTGAATTCCTGGGCCACGCTTGCATGAACGATGAACCTGTTGGCCGCCGTGCAGGCCTGGCCGATATTCCTGAACTTCGCGACGAGCGCGCCTTCCACGGCGCGGGAGAGATCGGCATCGTCGAAGACCAGGAAGGGCGCGTTTCCGCCCAGTTCCATGGAGGATCGCAGGATGTTGGCGGAGGCCTTCTCCAGCAGCACCCGCCCCACTTGCGTCGACCCGGTGAAGCTGATCTTGCGCAAGCGGCTGTCCGCGATGATCGGTCCGGTGGCGCCGCCCGAATTCGTCGTGGGAATGACGTTGACGACGCCCGCCGGCAGGCCCGCCTCTTCAAGCAATTTCACGAGATACAGGGTGGTGAGCGGCGTCAGCGCGGCGGGCTTGATCACGACGGTGCATCCGGCGGCCAGCGCGGGCGCGATCTTGCGCGTCGCCATGGCGAGGGGAAAGTTCCAGGGCGTGATGAGCAGCGCCGGGCCAAGCGCATGGCGCGAGACGATCATGTCCCCGGTGCCCTCCGGCAACGAGCCGAAGCGTCCGGATATGCGAACCGCCTCCTCGCCGAACCAGCGGAGGAATTCCGCGCCATAGCTCACCTCGGCATGGGATTCCCGCAGCGGCTTTCCCATTTCGAGCGTGATGATGCGGGCGATCCGTTCCCTGTCGCGCATGACGAGGTCGAACGTCCGGCGCAGCAACTCGGCGCGCTCGCGCGGCGGCGTGCGCGACCATGACGGGAAGGCGCGGTCGGCGGCGTCGAGCGCATCCATGGCGTCCGACGGCGTCGCATTCGCCAGCCGGGCGACGACATCCCCGGTCGCCGGATCGTGGACGCTAAATTGCTGCCCGTCGGCCGCCGAGCGCCAGGCGCCGTCGATGAAAAGTCCCGTGGGGACGGACGAAACCGTGTCGGTCGCCTCCGTCAGAGCCTGCTGCTGCATGGTCGCGGCCGTCATGCGCTTTCTCCCTCCCGCTCCAGCACGGGGCCAAGGCCCATAGCCTGGCGAAGGAAGCGCGCCGCATGGTCCAGTTCGCCCCGCGCCGGAGCGATGACCCCGCCCAGCGTCAGGAAGCCGTGCATCTGGTCAGGCAGGTGTCGGTGCTCGCTGCCCCGCACCTCGCGCTTCAGCCGCCCGGCCAGCGCGATGGTGTCGTCGCGCAAGGGATCGTGGCCGACCGACAGGATGAGCGTGGGCGGCAGGGCGCCGAAATCCGGATGGCGCGCCGGCGATGCGCGCCAGTCGCCCGCCAGCGCCACATCGTCCAGATAAAGGTCGCGGAACCAGCGAAGCGTCGAGGATGTGAGCGGATAGCCGCTGCTGAATTCGTCCATCGACGCGGTTCTGCGGCCCATGTCGCCGGCGGGGTAGAAGAGGGCCAGCGCGGATGGCGTCGCTTCGTCCCTCAGCGCGAGCGCCGCGACCAATGCCAGCGTCGCGCCCGCGCTGTCGCCCGCAACCGCCAGCCCCGCCGTTTCGATGCCCAGCCCGGCCACCGCCTCAGGCACATGGCGCAGCGCGGCGACGGCGTCCTCCACCGCCGCAGGAAAGGGATGTTCGGGCGCCAGCCGGTAATCGACCGCGACCAGGATCGCGCCCGCCTGCCTGGCCAGCAGCCGGCAGGTGGAATCATGGGTGTCCAAATCCCCCATGACCCAGCCGCCGCCATGCAGGTAGACGATCAGCGGGCGCGGCCCGATCGCCGCCTCCGGCTCGTATATCCGCGTCCGCAGCGGATTGCCGCCCGCCCCGATCGTCAGATCCCTGGCGCGGACATCGCGTTCCGGTTCGAAGCCTGCGCGCAGCGACGTGGCGCGATAGCCTTCCCGCGCCTGTTGCGCCGTGCCCTGTTCGAGCGGAGGCAGGGCCGCCGCGCGATATTGATCGACGACGCCCTGCGCCCCCGGTTCCAGGGGGACGCGAAGTTCGATTGCCTCTGTCATTGTCCAACCACTTTCTGCACGACGCCGCCATCGACCAGGAATTCGGCGCCGGTGACATAGGATGCTTCATCCGAAGCGAGGAACGCGACGACCTGGGCCACTTCGTCCATGCCCCCCGGCCGTCCCAGCGGGATAAGCGACGTGTCGACCTTCAATCCCGCGGTCATGGGCGTGCTGATCATGCCGGGCAGCACCGCGTTCACCCGGACGCCCGCCGCCGCGAAGTCGAGGGCGGCCGCCTTGGTGAGGCCGATGACCCCGAATTTGGAGGCGACATAGCCGTAACGTTCGCGATTGCCCCTGACGCCGTTGATCGAGGAGATGTTGATCACCGATCCGCCGCCGGCCGCCGCCATGCGCGGAATGCAGGCGCGCATGCCGTAGAAGACGCCGCCCAGATTGACGGCGATCTGCCTTTCCCATTGGTCGTCGGACGTGGTTTCCAGCGCGCCGCCCCCGCCCACGCCCGCATTGTTCACCAATATGTCGATCCTGCCGAACCGTTCGACGCATCGGTCCGCCGCCGCCCCCCAGCTTTCGCCGCAGGACACGTCCAGGCGGAGATAGTCGGCGGCATCGGCGCCCATCTCCCCGGCCAGCAGCCGGCCCTCCTCGTCGATCACGTCGGTGACCAGAACCCTGGCGCCCTCGGCGACGAAGCGGCGGACATAGGCCGCGCCCAGGCCACGGGCGGCGCCCGTGATCAGGGCGGTCTTCCCCGTCAGGCGGCTCATTCCGCCGCCTGCGTCGTCAGCTCGCCCAAGGGGGTGAAGCGATAATCGCCCTCGGCCGGCCCGCGCGTCATGTTCCAGAACTCCAGCAGTTCGAACGGCCAGACGGCGGAAACGCGGCCGGTCTTGTTCCTGTACCAGCTCGTGACGCCTTCCGCGCCCCATGCCCGCGCGCGGTTGGCGCGGTCGATCTTCCCCACGAAGGCATCGGTCGCGGCGTCGGTGGGTTCCATGTCCTTCAGCCGCTTCACGACCAGGGTGCGGATGCACTCCAATATATATTCGATGCTGCATTCGACGATGAAGATCGCGCTGCCGTTCGCCGCCACGGCCGAATTGGGACCGCCGCAGATGAAGAAATTGGGGAAGCCCGGCACCGTCATGGTGGCATAGGCCCGCGGATCGCCGTCCCAATATTCGTGCACCTCCACGCCGTCGCGCCCGCGCACCTCCATGTCGGCCAGGAACTCGTCCGCGCGGAAGCCGGTGGCATAGGCGATGACGTCCACCTCATGCAGCACGCCGTCCGCCGTGACGACGCCTTCGGGCACGATCCGCTCTATTCCTTCGGTCACCAGGTCGACATGCGGCTTGCGCAGCGTGGCCGACCATTGGCCATTGTCGCGCAACAGGCGCTTGGCCCCCGCCGGATAGGTGGGAATGACCTTGTCGATCAGGTCCGGCCTGTCGGCGAGCTGGCGGCGGAATTCGGCCTCCAGTTCCTGGCGGAAGGCATGGTTGATGGCGCCGATGGAACCCTCTTCGCTCCAGCCTTCATCGGCGGTGACGGTGGGCATCCGGCCTTCCGTCGCGAGCCAGAACTGCCAGAAGCGATACCAGCGCGCATAGCCCGGAATGTGCCGGAACAGCCACATCAGTTCCGGGCTGATGTCGTCCAGATAGTCGGCCGTGGGCAACAGCCAGGGCGCGCTGCGCTGGAACACCTCCAGCTTGCCGACCTCGTCGGCGATCGCCGGCGCGATCTGATAGGCGCTGGCGCCGGTCCCGATGATCGCCACCCGCTTGCCCTTCAGGCTTACGTCATGGTTCCAACGGGCGGAATGCATGCTTGCGCCCGCGAAGCTGTCCATGCCCTCGATATTGGGCAGCTTGGGCGAGTTGAGCTGGCCGGTGCCGCTGATGACGACATTGGCGCGGTGGACCCTGACCTCCCCGTCGGTGACGGCCGTCACCTCCCACTCGCCCGCTTCCTCGTCATAGATCACCGATCGGACGAGGGTATTGAAAACGATGCGGTCGCGCACGCCATAGTCATGCGCCACTTTCAGGACATAGTCCTGGATCTCCGACTGGCGCGAGAATTTCTGCGGCCAGTCGGTCTTCTGCGCGAAGCTGAAGCTATAGGCATAGTTCGACGTGTCGAGACGGCAGCCCGGATAGGTGTTTTCCCACCATGTCCCGCCGATCTCTGGATTCTTTTCCAGCACGACATGCTCCACCCCGGCCTGCTTGAGGCGATAGGCGGCGACGACGCCGGTGATGCCCGCGCCGATGATCAGCACCTTGAACGGCCGGTCGGGATCGAGTTCGGACAGGGTCCACCGGGGCGCGCCCACGTCATGGTCGGCCACCTCATGGATCAGAAGATCCCGGTAATCGTCGAAATCGCGGGTGATGAGGAAGCTGACGATCGCCCGCAGCTCCGCATCGTCGGTGTGGCCGGGCGTCTGGATCTCGCCGTCGCGATACCGCCTGATCGCGTCGAAGGCGAGCCGCCTCGCTTCCTTCTGCTGTGCTTCGTCAAGGCCGCCCTGCGGCATCGGGATGAAGGATTTGCGCGTATGCGGCGGCTTGAGCGATGGGGGAACCAGCGACGTGTCGCCCGTCAGCTTCGCCAGCGCGGCCAGCAGGGCGGGCAGTTCCGCCTTCTCCAATATACGCTCCAGTTCGGCATCGTCGATGTCGATCGGAAGATAGGTGTCGAACGCATCTGCATGGTCGATGGGGTTGGCGGACATGGTCTTTCCTCTCTGGCCGCGAACCTGCGGCATATGCGTGGCGGCGCGTGAACCGGGCCGTGAACTAGGCATCGAACATGATGACCTGGCGAAGCTGGTCGCCCGATGCCAGGGCGTCGAAGGCGGCGTTGATGTCCTCCAGCCCGATGCGGCGCGAAATCAGCCGCTCGACCGGCAGCCGGCCTTCGCGCCACAGCCTTTCCAGGAACGGAATGTCGCGCCGGGGAACCGACGAACCAAGATAGCTGCCGACGATGCGGCGCGCCTCGGCGGTCACCTGCAAGGGCGATATCTGCGCCATGGCGCCGGGCGCGGGCAGGCCGACCGTCACGGTCGTGCCGCCGGGCGCGGTGATGGCGAAGGCGGTTTCGAACGCCTTGGGATGGCCGGCGCATTCCATGACGATGTCGGCCCTGATCCCCCGGTCGACGGCGTCCTGCGGCGACAGCGCCTCGTCGGCGCCCAGCGAACGGGCTAGGGCGAGCTTGTCCGGAAGCGCGTCGATCGCGACGATCCGGCGCGGACGCAGCGCCTTCGCGGTGATGAGCGCGGCCATGCCGACGCCGCCCAGGCCGATGACCGCCACCACGTCCGCCTCGGTAGGCCGCGCCTCGTTGAGGAGCGCGCCGCCGCCGGTGAGCACGGCGCAGCCCAGCAGCGCCGCCACGTCCGGCGGAACGTCGTCGCCCACCGGGACGGCGGAACTGCGATGCGCGACCAGGTGATCCGCGAAGGCGGAGACCCCCAGATGGTGGAGGACGGGGTGGCCGCATTCGCTGAGGTGCACGGCGCCGTCGAGCAGCGTCCCCGCCCCGTTGGCGGCGGTGCCGCGGGTGCAGGGAATGCGCCCTTCGGTCCGGCATGCGTCGCAGGCGCCGCAGCGGGGCATGAAGGTGAGGACGACGCGCTGTCCCAGGGCGAGGTCGTCGACATCCGGTCCCAGGGCGACGACGCGCCCGCTGGATTCATGCCCCAGCAGCATGGGCAGCGGGCGCCTGCGGTTTCCGTTGATGACGGACAGGTCCGAATGGCAGAGGCTGGCCGCCTCGACCTTGACCAATATCTCGCCGGGGCCGGGCGGCGTCAGGTCCAGCGTGCCGATCCGGATCGGCCGGCTGTCGGCATAGGGCCGCGGCGCGTCCGACGTTTCCAGGATCGCGCCCCGGATCGTCATCGACCCGTCGCTCCGTCCATCCATGGCGGGGGATGCTGCGCTCATGCGATCAGACCCCGGCCATGGAGCCGCCGTCCACGACAAGGGCGGTTCCGGTGATCCAGGACGCGTCGTCGGACGCCAGGAAACTGACCGCGCCGGCAATGTCCTCCGGCGTGCCCAGCCGACCGAGCGGATGACGCCGGGCGAGATCCTCCCGCGTGAACGCCTCGCCATGATGCGCCAGCACCGCATCCACCATCGGCGTGTCGATCACGCCCGGGCAGATGCAGTTCACCCGGACTCCCGATGCCGCGAAATCGAGCGCCATGCACTTCGTCATTCCGACGACCGCGCTCTTGGAACTGTTGTAGGCGACCGCGCCCGGCGTGCCCTTCAGCCCCGCGACGGAGGCGATGTTGATGATCGATCCCCTGGTCTGCCGAAGGTGGGGCACGCAATGCCGGGCGATCAGATAGGCGCTGGTCGTGTTCACTTCCAGCACCCGCGTCCACCGCGCTTCGTCGATGTCGAGCACGGTGCCGCCCGCCCACATGCCCGCCGCATGCACGACCACGTCCAGCCGCCCGGTCCATCCGACGATGGAGGCGACGGCGAATTCGATCGAGGCGGCGTCGCCGACGTCCAGCGTGGCCGCCCGCGCCCTGCCCTGTCCGCCAATCGCCTCGGCGACCTGGCCGGCGGCCCGCGCATCGATGTCGGTGACGAGGACGGACGCGCCCTGCTCCGCGAAGCGCCTGGCAATGGCTTTTCCGACGCCCCCCGCGGCGCCGGTTACGAGAACGGATTTATCCTGCATCGAACCCTCGAAGACCCTTGGCTGAAAACGGACGGCACGCGGTCGCCGACCGCGTGCCGGAAATGGCGGCGGGGAAACGGGCGCGCCCGTCCCCCGCCTTGGTCGGAGCGGCCTTGCAAGCCTGCGCGCCTGTTCCGCTCCGCATGGCCTAGAAGCGCCAGTTCATCTGGATGCCGTAGGTCGCGGGCTGCCCCGCCAGCCTGCGGACGACGTCATAGAGCTTGGCGACGTTGGTCCAGTAATAGCTGTTGGTCACGTTGCGGCCGAAGACGCTGACCTGCCAATTGCCGTCGCTGCCGCCGAAGCCGGCGCGCAGGTCGAGCACGCCATAGTCCTTCATGTAGAGCAGCGGTTCGTTGCCGAAGCCCGCATTGGTCTTGGTCCGGTAGCTGTAGTTGACGCCCAGATTGGCATCCAGCCGCGATGAAATCGGAAAGCGGTATGCGCCGTCCAGATTGACCTGCCATTTGGGCGTATAGGGAAAATCATTCCCCTTGAAGTTCTGGCGCGTGCCGATGATCGTGTAGTTGATGAAGTCCGACGTGACCTTCGAGTCCAGATACGTCGCCGCGGCGGTCAGGGACAGGCCGTTGGTCGGATAGACCGTGACCTGCCCCTCAAAGCCGCGAACGCGGGACTTGGGCACGTTGACCAGCGCGATCAGCGGCCCCATCAGCGTGATGATGCGCCCCTGAAGCTGCTTGTCCGAATAGTCATAGTTGAAGGCCGCGCCGGTCACGTCGACCAGCCGCCCGAAAAGCGACGCCTTGAACCCCGCCTCCAGCGCGACCACGCTTTCCTGCTTCACCGGAACATATTGGTCGACGCTGGTGCCCGAAAGGACGGGCACGCTGCCCGCCTTGTAGCCCCGGCTCGCGTTGAAATAGAGCAGCACCCGGTCGGCGGGCTTCACGTCGACGCCGAAGCGCCAGGACAGGCTGTCCTCGTTGAACGTCCCTTCGATATGGCTGGCATAGTTGAGATTGGCGTCCAGCGTCGAGCAACCGTCCATCGGAATGACGGGTATCGGCCCCAGCCCGGCCGCGGCGCGGATATTGTTGAACAGCCGCGTCAGCCCGACCGCCGAATTCTGGTTGGCCGGAAGCCCGCACCCCTCATAGTCCAGGTCCGCCTTGGTATAGCGGGCGCCGGCGTGCAGCGTGACCAGGCGGCCGATGTCATAGTCGACATTGCCGAACGCCGCATAGGTGTTGAAATCCTGATAGCCGTAGGGCGCGGCGGCGACGTCGTTGGTCAGCGGCGTGAAAAAGCTGTTCTGGGTGGAATAGTAGGTCGCCCAGATCGCATTCTCCCGCGTCTTGTCATGCGCATAGTTGACGCCCAGGATGATGGTCGCTGGCCCGAAATTGCCGGTCAGCCGCTCCTCGGTCGAAAAGGACGAGATGCGGCCGCGAATGCTCTGGTCGCCGTTCGTCAGCGACGTGCCGTCCAGGTCGATCCGCTGGTCCATGCTCATATGCGCGTAGGAATTGAGCGAGACCAGCGTGATGTCGTCGGTCAGTTCGTAATCCCCGCGCAGCACCGCCTGGTAGAAGCTGTTGTCCTTGCGGTAGGGCGTGTTGGCGTTCCAGTCCGCCGCGCGCGGCGTCTGGGGCGCGCGCGGATAGTTGGTGACGAGCGGAATGGTGCTGGCAAATGCCCCGAACAAGGGAACCACGGCGAGGAGCTGGCCCGCCTGCATATCCCCATCGTCGATGAAACCGTTGAGATTGAGCGAGAGCCTGAGGCGATCGGACGCCTGCCAGTCCAGAAGGAACCGGCCCTGGAGCATGCGCTGGCGGCCCAGGCTGTCGTTGCGGGTATAGCTTTGCTGCCAGCCGTCGCCCCGCACCCCGCGAACCGCCAGGCGGGCGTTGAGGCCCGGCGCAAGCGGGCCGGTGACATAGCCCTGCGCGTCCAGCGTGTTGAAGCGCGCGAAACTCGCCGTCACGCCCGCGCCCAGCTCATCCCTGGGCTTCGCGGCGATATAGTTGATCGCGCCGCCCGTGGCGTTCTGGCCGAACAGGGTTCCCTGCGGCCCCTTGAGCACTTCGACCCGCTCCAGGTCGAAGGCGGCGCCGGTCGTCATCACGGAAAAGGGCAAGGGCGCCTCGTCGACATAGACGCTGACGGTCGGGCGCGCACCCACCGCCGTGTCGTAGAAGCCCACGCCGCGCAGCGAATAGACCGGCACGCCGCTGCCGCTCTGCACGAAATTGAGGCCGGGCGTGACCTTCGCCAGATCCTGGACATCGTTGATCCCCCGCGCCGCAAGCTGCTCCCCGGTCAGCGCCGTCACCGACATCGGCACGGTGCTGAGGCTCTGGGCGCGCTTCTGCGCCGTCACGACGATGTCGCTGACGCTGTTCAGGCCATTGCCCTGGTCGGCGGGGGCCGCCTGGCCATGGGCGGCATGGGGCAGAATAGCCGCCCCAGCCAAATAAAGCGCCGTCTTGAGCATTTTCATCATCAATCCCCCTCCTGGGCCCATTCGACCGATGGGTTGCCTTGAAATCACAGGCTTGAACGGCACGGCCCGTCGACCGCCGCCGGGCGACACGGCCCGGCAGGGAGCGACGGGGTTCCCGCTGACTGCCTTTCACGAAGCGACGCAACCGGACTCGATCCACTCCGGCATCCCGACTCGTTGCGTTATGTGTATATACACATTCTGCAATGTCAATCATGTTCCGCCGCGCTCCTGCCAAGGCGCGGAAAAGCCCTGGGCAGGCCGAATCGGCGATGCGCAGCGGGGCGGCGACCAGAACCGTCCCGCCGCCGCCCGACATATCGATTCCTCGCAAGGCACTGTTTTCAGGCAATTTTAAAATCCTGCCGTCCGCGCTTGAACAACGATGTTTTCATTGGTAACACTGTTACCGGATTGGGCAGACGACGAAGGAGCTTAGGAATGCGCACGCGGATCACGGAACTGTTCGGGATCGAACATCCGATCATACAGGGCGGGATGCACTATGTCGGCTTCGCCTCCCTCGCCGCCGCGGTTTCCAATGCGGGCGGCCTGGGCCTGATCACCGGCCTGACCCAGCGCACCCCTGAACTGCTGGGGCAGGAAATCGCGAAGGCACGGGATCTGACCGACAAGCCGTTCGGCGTGAACCTGACCTTCCTGCCGACCTTCAACGCGCCGCCCTATGCCGAATATATCCAGGTCATCGCCGAAAACGGCATCCGGATCGTGGAAACGGCGGGGCGCAGCCCGGAAGAATATATGCCGCTGTTCAAGCAGGCCGGCATCAAGGTCATCCACAAATGCACCTCCGTGCGCCACGCCCTGAAGGCCGAACGGATCGGCTGCGACGCGGTCAGCGTCGACGGCTTCGAATGCGGCGGGCATCCGGGCGAAGACGACATTCCCAACATGATCCTGCTGCCATTGGCGGCGGAGGCGCTTTCCGTGCCGTTCGTCGCGTCGGGCGGCATGGCCGACGGCCGCAGCCTGGTGGCGGCGCTGGCGCTGGGCGCCGACGGCGTCAACATGGGAACCCGTTTCGTCGCGACCCAGGACGCGCCGGTCCATGAAAATGTGAAACGGGCGCTTGTCGAGGCGACGGAACTCGATACGCGGCTGGTGATGCGGCCGCTGCGCAATACCGAACGCGTGCTCAACAATCCCGGCGTGGAGAAGATCCGCCAGATCGAACGGGAAAAGGGCGACGCGATCAAGATCGACGATATTTTCGAGCAGGTCGCGGGCGTCTATCCCAAGGTAATGGTTGAAGGCGAGGTCGATGTCGGTGCATGGAGTTGCGGGCTGGTCGTCGGATTGATCCGGGACGTGCCGACCGTGAAGGAACTTGTCGACCGCATCATGAACGAAGCCGAGCAGATCATCACCGACCGGCTGGGCCGCTCCCTGGGCGCAACGGTCCAGAACGCGCTCGAAACGGCATAGGCGGCATGCCGTCCGGCACGGCCCGATGGGAAGGTGGCGTCGACCTGCAACAGGTCCGCGCCACCTATCGGGACGAGACGCGGTCCGCCATCCTCGCCGCCGCCGCGCGCATTTTGAGCGAGGAAGGGCCAGCCGCGCTGACGGTCCGGCGCGTCGCGGAGGTCGTCAACGCTTCGACGAAGATGATCTATACCTGCTTTTCGGGCAAGGCGGGGCTGCTGGACGCGCTGTATATCCACAGTTTCGACGGCTTGGGCCGCGAATTCGGAAAATGCCTGGCAGAACCTGCGCCGGTCGCCCGATTGCGGGCGATATGCAAGGCCTATCGCGCCTATGCGCTGGCGGAACCGGCATTCTACAATGTCATGTTCGGCGACCTCGGCCGGGCCTATGAAGCGCCGCTGGAAAGCCGGCGGCGCGCCTGGTCGACATTCCGCGCCATGCGGGAGGCGGTCGCGGCCTGCCTTCCGGAAGATCGGCGGGACGAAGCCCGGCAACTCTCCCAGATGCTCTGGGCGACGCTGCACGGCGTCGTCAGTCTGGAACTGAGGGGCCTGCTCGGCGAAAAGACGGATGCCGGCGATCTGTATGACAGGACGAGCGAACTCTTCCTCCAGGGAAGCGGCCTGATCCCCTCCTGACCGGCGTCAGCAACCGCGTCAGGCGGCTGCCTTGTCGTCCATGCGCGAGGCCACGAAGTCGCGCGGCCCCAGGACCCGCCCGTCTCTGGCCTTCAGCTCGATCCTGGCCAGCGGTTCGCCATTCTGGCGGTCGACCATCGCATATCGGGCCTCGTCCGGCTTGAAGCATGTGCTTTCGCCCCACTGCCACAGCGCCATGAGAACGACGTACAACCCCTCTCCCTTTGCGGTGAGGACATAGCGGTGGCCGACGCCGTTGTCCGCGTCCGGCTCTATCCGGAAGATGTCATGTTCGACCAGCTTCTTCAGCCGCGCGGACAATATGTTCTTGGCCAGCCCGATAGCCTTCTGGAATTCGCCGAAGCGCTCCCTTCCCTTGAAGGCTTCGCGCACGATCAGCAACGACCACCAGTCGCCGACCACTTCAAGGGAACGGGCAATGCCGCAATCGGCGTTGCCGAGATTGGTCCGCTTTCCCTTCATCGCCATCTCCAACATCACAGGAAGGTTTTGAAGTTAAACCAACTCCGCCGATTTGTCGAGCGTTCCTCCCCGCGACGCCGCCGGGAGCCATTGGCGGGGAAGGCCCTGGTCGTCGCCGCCTTCCCGAACCGCAGGGGACGGCGTCAGTCGATCTTCACGACGAGCTTGCCGAAATTCCGTCCCTCCAACAGGCCCATGAACGCCGCCGGAGCGTTGTCCAGTCCTTCGACAATGTCTTCGCGGAACCGGATCTTCCCTTCGGAAATCCACTGGCTGACCTCGTCCAGGAACTTCGGCCGCTGGTCCCAGAATTCGCCGACGATGAAACCCCGCATCATGATGCTGCGCGACAGGATGATCCGCATCGCGGCGGGCAGATGATCGACCTGTTCGCCGGACGATCCGTTATACTGGGCGATCAGGCCGCAGACGGGCACCCTGGCGAAATTGTTGAGCAGCGGCAGCACGGCCTGCCAGACGGCGCCGCCGACCAGTTCGAAATTGATGTCGATGCCGTCCGGGCACGCCGCGGCCAGATCGTCGGCGAAGGTCGGGGACCGATGGTCGACCACCGCATCGAAGCCCAGTTCCTGCTTCGCATAGGCGCATTTTTCCGCGCCGCCCGCGATTCCGACGGCCCTGGCGCCATAGAGCCTGGCGATCTGGCCGACCAGCGATCCGACCGGGCCGGTCGCCGCCGCGACGACGACCGTTTCGCCGGGCTGGGGTTTGCCCAGGGTCAGCAGCCCCGAATAAGCGGTGAGGCCGGGCATGCCGAGCACGCCCACGGCGGTGGTGATCGGCTTGAAGCGGTCGTCCAGCTTCACAAGGCCAGTGCCGTCCGAAATGGCGTGCGTCTGCCATCCCAGCCGTCCGGCCACGCGTTCCCCGACCGAAAAGCCCGGATGGCGGGATTCCAGCACGGTCCCGATGATCTCGCCTTCCATCACCCCGCCGACCGGCGTCGGCGCGGCATAGGATTTCCGGTCATCCATGCGGCCGCGCATATAGGGGTCGAGCGACAGATAATTCGCCCCGACCAGGAACTGTCCATCCCCGATGGGCGGCAGGGCCGCGTCCTCTGCCCTGAAATTGGCGGGCGTCACCGCGCCCTGCGGACGTTCGGCAAGGACGATCCGGTGGGTGGTCACCATGGCATATTTCCTTTTTCTTCTGTTCGGTCCGCGCGCCGTTGCGAATGGATGGGCGTTCCGAACGGGATTGCGTGGCGGCATGGGGCCTGCGCTGCGCTCGACCCGGTTCCGCTCTGCCGGCCGCGAGGACGCGGCCGGTTCGAATGCGGGTCAGGCCGCCTGGACGTCCCATAAGTCGATGGCGATGGCGATCCGGTCGAGGATCGGGCGGTTGTCCGCGCCGGCGGCATAGACGCGCCGCTTCGTCGGGAAGATGAGGCCGTCGAACGCCTTGTGATCGGTCGCATAGTTGGCGCTGGTCGTGCCGCCCATGATCTCCACGCTGTAGTCGTGGCGCCGCAGCAGGCCCGATTGATCGAAATAGAAGGTCTGCTGGGTGGAATGGCTGGGCACGCCTTCGGGGAATGTCACCTTCAGCCGACGCCAGGTTTCGCCATTCTCGTCCCAGGGTTCGACCTCTTCCGACGTGAAGCCGGGCAGCCTGAACAGGAACGGCGTGGTCAGATAGGTCCACATCGCATAGCCGGTGAAATAGACGAGATGCTGTTCGTCCCACGGCGTCGGAATGCTGTGCCCTTCGAAGAAGGAGCGCGGATTTTCCCGCTTATCGATCAGTTCGCCGCTGTCGGCGACGATGGCGGTGCTGTCCGGCTCCCAGACGCAATGCTGCCCCTCCTTGAGGAAGGGCGTGAATTCGGTGTGCGGCTTCCGCGTGGAGATCGAGCAATGCATGTCCGCATAGGCGCCGGGCCACTGCTTCACATGCCAGACCGTGCCCTCCGCATGGAAATGGGCTTTCAGTTCATTGATCTGCTCCCAGCGGTCCCAACCGCCATGCGCCGCGATCGCCAGGTCCAACAATTCGCTCACACCTATTCTCCATCGCTCCCCGGCCAATGCCGGATAGGTTTAACTTTGCAACCATGCAGCCCATAGGCCCTTATGGTTTAACTTTGCAACCTAAATTCGCGCGATGGATTCCCGGAGAGGTCGCCGGCAGGGCGTTCGCTAAGGGGATGGGAGCGTCGGCGGGCGCGGAAAAGCGCGGCGCGACAGGATGCGGCGCGGTGGGGCGGCCGGCGCAGGGCGACCAAGGCCGCGCCTTCAGATCATCCATTACCGAGCCGCGGCCGGCGGGTTTCGCCGGCCGCGTCGGTTCACAGCCTGGGGCATCGCGCGGAAAGGCCTGTCCCGCGCCTGTCGAAGGGGCGGGAGCCAGCCTGCCGCTTGAAACCGCTTAGGACCGCTCGAAGATGGCGGCGAGACCCTGGCCGCCGCCGATGCACATGGTCTCCAGACCGTAGCGCGCATCGCGGCGGCGCATCTCGTTCAGCATCGTCGCGGCGATTCGCGCCCCGGTGACGCCGATCGGGTGGCCCAGGGAAATGCCCGAGCCGTTGACGTTGAGCTTGTCCAGGCGGCTGTCGTCCTCACCCCATTCCCACGCCTTGAGCAGCGCGAGCACCTGGGCCGCGAAAGCCTCGTTGATTTCGATAAGGTCCATGTCGTCCCAGCCCAGGCCCGTGCGCGCGAACAGCCGCTGGACGGCGCCCACGGGGCCGATGCCCATGCGGGAGGGATCGCAACCCGCCGCCGCCCAGCCGACGAACCAGCCGCTCGGTTCCAGGCCGAGCTTCGCGAGCTGGTCTTCGGCAACGACCAGGCAGGCCGCGGCGGCGTCATTCTGCTGGCTGGCGTTGCCGGCGGTCACCACGCCGCCCTCGATCGGCTTCAACCCGCCGAGCGTCTCCAGCGAGGCATCCTCGCGGAACCCCTCGTCCCGATCGAAGATCACGGGTTCGCCGCGCTTCTGCGGCACGGCGACGGGCACGATCTCGTCAGCGAACTTGCCCTCGCGCCAGGCGGCGGCGGCGCGCTGGTGCGATCGGACGGCATAGGCGTCCGACTGCTCCCGCGTGATGCCATAGTCGCGGGCGAGATTTTCGGCGGTCTCGATCATGCCCGTGATCACGCCATAGCGTTCGATCGGCTGCGACATCAGGCGGGCGCGGGTCAGCCGGTCGTGCAGTTCGAGGCTGCCCATGCGCGCGCCCTTGCGCAGCGCGGTCGAATAATGTTCGACATTGGACATGCTTTCCGCGCCGCCCGCGACCACGACGTCGGCGGCGCCGGTCTGAACCATCATGGCCGCTTCGATGATCGCCTGAAGGCCGGAGCCGCAGCGGCGGTCGAGCTGGAAGCCCGGCACATTCTGGGGCATTCCGGCGGCCAGCCAGGACCAGCGGCCGATGCTGGGCGCCTCCCCGCTGGGATAGCCATGTCCGAAGACGACGTCGTCGACGCGTTCGGGATCGATCCCGCTGCGTTCGACCAGCGCCTTGATGATCGTGGCGCCCAATTGCCCGGCCGTCAGCGCGGAAAGGCCGCCGCCGAATTTCCCGACGGCGGTCCGAAGAGGCGAAACGATGGCGGCTCGACGCAATGTCATGATGTCAACTCCTGTAGATTCAACGGATTGCGGGTTTATGGATTGGGGCGATGGCTCTGGATGGCGCGCTCAAGCTGACCGGCGGCCGCCCTCAGGTCGGGAAGATAGCGCTCGATCAGATCCTCGCGGCTGTGGGCGTCGGAAAAGGTGGCGACATTGAGCGCCGCCAGGACCTGCCCCTCGCGGTCGCGGACGGGAACGGCCAGGGATCGCAGCCCGACCTCCAGTTCCTCCTCGACCAGGCTCCAGCGCCGCTCGCCCACGGCGACCAGTTCGGTGCGGAGCACATCGGGGGAAACGATGGTGCGTTCGGTCCTCGGCTCCAGGGCGGCGCGCGCCAGCCACCGTTCGGTCTCGCACGGCGCGAGCGAGGCGAGGAGGACGCGCCCCATCGACGTGCAATGGCTGGGCAAGGTGCTGCCGACCATCAGCGGCGCGGCGATCACCTGGTTCCGCTCGGCGCGGGCGATGTAGATGATGCGGCCCGGGTCCGACGGATCGAGCGCGCCGACCGACACCGTTTCCTGAAGGCTGTCGCGCAAGGCGTTGGCGACCGCCTGGCTGGCGCTGGCCAGGGGGGTGGACGTCAGGAACCCGGCGGCCAGCGGCAGCAATTTGGGCGTGAGCGAATAGCGCCCGTCCCGCTCGCGAACATAGCCAAGGCATGTCAGCGTGTGCAGGCAGCGGCCGGCGCTGGGCCGGTTCAGCCCGCTCAGCCGCGCCGCTTCCGTGATGCTGAGCGAGGACTGCCCCTCGAAAGCGCGCAGCACGCCAAGGCCCCGCGCCAGCGAAAGCATGAAGTTGGGATCGGCGGTTTGGCTGTCGTCAGCCATGGGCATTGACCTTTTGCGCTTAAACGAATATTGGCGTTTTTATCCGATAATCGGACAAATAGGGATTATTATGGCAAAGCGCAAGATATTTCCCGACGCTGATGCAGCGCTTGAGGGCGTTCTCTTCGACGGGATGACCATCATGTCCGGTGGGTTCGGGCTTTCGGGCAATCCGGAACATCTGATCGCCGGCCTGCTGCGGAACGGCGTCAAGGAACTCACCGTCATCTCCAACAATTGCGGCGCGGACGGCTTCGGCCTCTGGACGCTGCTCAACAACGGCCAGATCCGCAAGATGGTCTCCTCCTATATCGGGGAGAACAAGCTGTTCGCGGAACTCTATCTGTCGGGCCAGCTCGAACTGGAGCTCAATCCGCAGGGCACGCTGGCGGAACGCATACGCGCGGGCGGCGCGGGCATTCCGGCCTTCTACACGAAGACCGGCGTGGGAACCGTCGTCGCGGAGGGCAAGCCCGTCGAGGAATTCGAAGGGTCGCTCTATGTGCGCGAAACGTGGCTGCGGGCCGACGTTTCCATCGTGAAGGCCTGGAAAGCCGATCCGGAGGGCAATCTCGTCTATCGCAAGACGGCGCGGAACTTCAATCCGAACATGGCGACCGCCGGCAAGATCACCATCGCCGAGGTGGAGGAGATCGTCCCGGCCGGCGCGCTCGACCCCGACCAGGTCCACACGCCGGGCATCTATGTCGATCGCGTGATCCAGGGACCGTCCTATGAGAAGCGAATCGAATTCCGGACCACGCGTCCCCGCACGGAGGAGAAGGCCTGATGCCCTGGACACGTGAGGAAATGGCGGCCCGCGCCGCCGGCGAGCTGCAGGACGGCTTTTATGTGAACCTGGGCATCGGCATTCCGACGCTGGTCGCCAATTATGTGCCCGCCGACATAGAGGTCGTCCTCCAGTCGGAGAACGGCCTGCTGGGCATCGGTCCCTTTCCCTATGAGGATGAAGTCGACCCGGACCTCATCAACGCGGGCAAGCAGACGGTGACCACTTTGCCCA
This sequence comes from Sphingopyxis lindanitolerans, assembly GCF_002993885.1. Taxonomy (NCBI): domain Bacteria; kingdom Pseudomonadati; phylum Pseudomonadota; class Alphaproteobacteria; order Sphingomonadales; family Sphingopyxidaceae; genus Sphingopyxis; species Sphingopyxis lindanitolerans. The sequence continues at coordinate 21,772 of NZ_PHFW01000004.1, read as the reverse complement.
CGTCGAGCTTCTTCAGCTCGGCCGACAGCTTCGCCATGATCCGCGGCGGGCATATCGACCTTGCCATATTGGGCGCCATGGAGGTTGCCGGCAATGGCGACCTGGCCAACTGGACCGTGCCGGGCAAGATGATCAAGGGCATGGGCGGCGCGATGGACCTGGTCGCGGGCGTGAAGCGCGTCGTCGTGGTGATGAGCCACAGCGACAAGGCGGGCAATTCCAAGATCGTCGAACGCTGCACCCTGCCGCTCACCGGCACGGGCGTCGTCGACGCCATCATTTCCGACTTCGGCCGGTTCGTGCTGGATCGGGACCGCGGCGAATTGATCGTGCAGGAACTGGCGTCTGATCTCGACATCGATTTCGTTCGCGCCCGGACGGGAATCCCGATCCGGTCGGCCTGATCCGAAATCAGACAGGCGCCGCCAAACAGCGGGGGGAGAGCGTTTTCGCAGGAAGCGGAGACGCTCTCTTTTCTTTTGCCTCTGCCCCGTCCGCGCCGAAGAGGAAAAGGCCCGTTCAGGCCTGGACGGGCGTCGGCGGCTGCCTGTGCGGCGCGGCGAGGATGTTGAACAGGATGGGGGCGAGCGCCGCGCTGATGATCGCGACCAGCACCATGGCCGCGTTGGTCGCGGTGTCGAGCACGCCGATCCGGGTCGCGATGTCGGACGCCGCGACGATCAGGCTGATGCGCGCGCTCAGCAATATGCCGGCGGCCATCGCCTTCCTGCGGCCGTGGATCGGGACCAGCAGCAGCGACGGGATGATCTTGTTGGCGAAGGCGACCGCCACGAAGCCCGGCACCAGCCACAGGGTCTTGGGCGATCCCAGCAGCGCGGGAATATCGAATTTCAGGCCGACATTGATGAAGAAGAAGGGCACGATGAAGCCATAGCCGATGACCTCCAGCCGCTCGCGCCGGTGGCTGCCGCGCGGAACGATCTGCCCCAGCAGCAATCCCGCGAGGAACGCCGCCAGCACCAGTTGCGAATTCAGCATCTCCGCCAGCCAGGCCGTCAGGAACAGCAGCGCCAGGCTGAGCCTGACGAAAGGCAGGCTGGTCCGGTTGTCCAGCCGCGCCGCGGGCACCCGCGCCAGCAGCCTGGGCAGCAGCCGGATCGCCGGGACGGCGATGGCGACAAGCGCCAGGCTGCCCAAGGCGCCCTGCGCGCTGCCGCTGACGACGATCCCGGCCAGGGCGGAAATGGCGATCATCGCGAAGAAGTCGACGAGCAGCGCGGCCGAGAGGATCGTCTGCCCGTATATGTCGCTGGCGATGCCCTTTTCCTGTATCATCGGCACGACGATGCCGACCGAGCTGGTCGAAAGGATCGCGGCATAGATCGCCAGGTGCACCAGGGGCGTCCCCGGGTCGAGCAGCAGCCAGGCGCCAAGGCCGGCCATGGCAAGGGTCAGCAGCGATATGAGGATGGCCAGGATGAGCGGCCTCGCCCGCTGCGCCCCCTGCGGCCGGGCCAGCAACGCGCCGAAATCGACCTCCAGCCCCGCGATCACCATGGGTATGGCAAGCCCGATCTGGGCGAACAGCTCCATCGAGGGACCGGGCGACAGGAATCCCAGGCCATGCGGGCCGACCAGGATCCCGAACGCGATTTCCAGCACCAGCGCGGGCAAGAGGGCCTTGGGCATCCATTGGGCGACGACGGCGGCCAGTGCGCTGCCGGCACAAGCCAGGGCCAATATGGAAACTATCACTTGTCCCTCTATGTCCTCATCGTGGCGCGGCGGCGGATGCCCGCTTCCTGATTGCCGACCTTCTCTCCGGCGGCGCCTGAGGGTCGATCCGTTGGTGCGCGGACGGCAAGCCCTTATCCCATGAACGACCGGCACTCAACCGTTGGTTCCGGACGGATGGGACGAGTTGCGGGGAAGCCCACCCCGATGTCCGCCGGACCCGCCGCGTCAGCCGCCGAACGCCCGCCATCCGGCAACCGTCGCGCGCGCGGCGTCTCCCTGCGCCAGCGCAAGCGCGTCGGCCGCCTGGAGAACACGGCGCTGCGCCTCGACCAGTTCGGCCAGCGAAACATGGCCCGCCCGATAGGCGCGATCCAGCGCGTCGCAGGCGGCGGTCGCGGCCCGGACCTCTTCGGCATGGACGGCTTCGCGCTCTCTGGCGGTCCGCCAGGCAACGACGGCGCGTTCGACATCCTCGGCGGCGCGCAGCGCGGCATTACGGAACTGGGCGATGGCCTCCCGCTCCGCGCCCTTCGCCCGTGCGACCTCCGCATCGACCCGGCCGAAGTCGAAAAGCCGCCAGCGCAGGCCCAACCCGCCCTGCACCACGCTCGCCGGGCCGGAAATGAGCCTGCCCGCGTCATTGCCCTGAAAACCCAGCAGGCCCGACAGGGTGAATTTGGGATAATATTCGGCAAGGGCGACGCCCAGCCGCGCATGGCCGGCAGCAACGCGCCGTTCGGCAGCGACCAGATCCGGCCTGCGCCGCATCAGATCGGCGGGCAGCCCCATGGCCGCGAAACCGGCGACCGGCACCGGCTCCGGCCTCTCCAGCGCCTGGACAACCGAATCCGGCAGGCCGCCGGCCAGCACCGCCAGCCGCGCCAACTGCGCCTGCGCCGCCTGGTCGAACTCGGCGATCCCGGCGCTGATCGCGGCGGTGGAGGCGCGGGACTGGTCCAGTTCGAAACGGGCAGCCGCGCCATGGACGAAGCGGGCGCGGACGATATTTTCCAGCTTCTGCGCCGCCGCCGCCTGATCGACGGCGATGGAGCGCCTGCGCTGCGCGGAACGAAGGAGGATATAGGCATCGCCAATCTCCGCCGCCACGGTGAGGCGGACGGCCTGGCTGTCGGCGACGGCCGCCTCCAGTTCCGCGACGGCCGCTTCCCGCCCGCGCTTCAGCCCGCCGGCAAGGTCCAGTTCCCAGCTTGCCCCGCCGACCAGTTCGAAACTGTCCTGCGTCCGGTCGAAATCCGGGACATAATCGGCGATCTGCCCCAGCCCGGCCCTCAGCGACTGGCGCGTCCGGACCGCGGAACCGTCCAGCGATCCCGACGGCATCCGCGCCGCCCGCGCCGACCCGGCGGCCGCCCTTGCCTGGTCGACCCGCGCCATCGCCGCCTCCACGTCGAAGCCGCCCTTGAGGCCGCGCGCGACCAGATCGTCCAGCATGGGGTCGGCGAAATCCCGCCACCACGGCCTGCCGCCCGGCTCCACGATCAGGGGAGCATTGTGAAAGGCGGCCGGCAGCGGCAAGGCCGGCCGTCGATACTCCGTGCCCGCGGCGCAGCCGCCCAGCAGGGCAAGGCCGATCAGGGCGGCCAGCGACCGATTCGTCGTCACGACGCTTCTCCCGTCCGGGCGAGCAGGAGATAGACGACCGGCGTCGCCACCCGCGACAGCAGGGTGGAGGCGATCAGGCCGCCGATGATCGCGACCGCCATCGGGCCGTACAGCCCCGATCCGCCCATGGCCAGCGGCAGCAGCCCGCCGATCGCCGTGACGGAGGTGAGCAGCACGGGCAGGAAGCGCATCTCGCCCGCCTGCTCGATCGCTTCGCGCATGGCGATCCCCTGCCCCCGCAACTGTTCGGTGAAATCGACGAGAAGGATCGAATTCTTTATCTCTATGCCGATCAGCGCGATCAGGCCGATCATCGCCGTGAAGCTCAGCGAATTGCCCGTCAGCCACAGCGCCAGGACGGCGCCGAGCAGGCCGAGCGGTATGATGCTGGCCACCACAGCGACGAGCCTGAAGCGCCCGAATTCCATGACCAGCACGGCCAATATGCCGAGGCAGGCGACGATCGCCGCCGCCGTCATCCCCGCATTGCCGCTTTCCTGCTCCTCCGCTTCGCCGCCAAGCGCGATGGTGTAGCCCGCCGGCAGGCGCACGGCCCCGCGCACCCGGTCGAGCGCGGCTTGCGTCACCGCGCCCGTCAGATGGCCTGCCCCGACATAGGCCGTCAGGGTGACGGATCGTTCGCGATCATGGCGTTCGATGCGCGCCGGTCCCGTTTCCATGCCGGGATCGGCAAGGGCGCGAAGCGGCACCGCCCGGCCGTCGACGGACGGAACATGGATCCGGTCGAGCGCCTCGACCCTGTTGCGCTGCGCCATGGGCAGCCTGACGCGGACGGGATAGTCGTCCCCTTCCGCATCGCGAAGGCGGCCGGAAAATTCGCCGTCCAGCGCCAGCCGGGCGGCCTGTCGGGCGGCGCCCGCCGGGACGCCCAGCGCAGCCGCCTTCGCCTCGTCGATCCCCAGCGCCAGGTCGGCGCGGTCCTGGCGGACCGGATTGTCGACGTCGCGGATGCCCGGCGTGCCGGCCATGGCCGCCTCCGCCCGCCGGGCAAGGGCGCTCAGGGTAGCGAGATCCTCGCCGGCGATGCGGATTTCTATGGGGGCGGCGATCGGCGGACCCTGAACGAAGCCCAGGACGGTGATGCGCGCCCCTGGAAAGGCGGCGAACTCCCGCCGCAGGTCCGAAAGAAGCCGGGCGGAATGGGCGGGCCGGCCGTCGCGCAAAGACACCGCGACCTCCGCGAAGGCAGGGTCGGGATCATGCTGGCGGACATTATAATATATCTGGGGATTGCCCCGGCCCAGATTGGCGGCGAACCATTCCACCTCCGGCGCCCGCGCGGGCTCTGTTGCAAAGATTGGCGGCAGTCAGAGGTAGGCTGTCGCTCTGCGCCGATCAGGCGGCTGCTGCGAAATGGTGGTTGAGCATGCCCATGGCCTCCGTCAGCGCCGAGGGCCCAATGCCAAAAGCTCTCTCCACAAGGCGCACCTCGCCCCTGATGCCGGGCTGCAGGCACCAGGGGCGAGCCTGTCCTTTGCGCAGGGCTCGCATGACTTCGAATCCCTTGATCGTGGCATAGGCCGTGGGGATCGATTTGAAACCGCGCACCGGCTTGATCAGTATCTTGAGCTTTCCGTGATCGGCCTCGATCACGTTATTGAGATACTTCACCTGCCGGTGGGCCGTCTCCCGGTCCAGCTTTCCTTCGCGCTTCAATTCGGTGATCGCTGCACCATAGCTCGGCGCTTTGTCGGTATTGAGCGTGGCAGGCTTTTCCCAGTGCTTCAGGCCTCGCAGGGCCTTGCCCAGGAACCGCTTCGCTGCCTTGGCGCTGCGGGTCGGCGACAGGTAGAAATCGATCGTGTCGCCCCGCTTGTCGACTGCCCGGTACAGGTAGGTCCACTTGCCCCGCACCTTGACGTAGGTTTCATCCAGGCGCCAGCTCGGATCAAAGCCACGCCGCCAGAACCAGCGCAGCCGCTTCTCCATCTCCGGGGCGTAGCACTGGACCCAGCGATAGATCGTCGTATGGTCGACCGAAATGCCGCGTTCCGCCAGCATTTCCTCAAGGTCGCGATAGCTGATCGGATAGCGACAATACCAGCGCACCGCCCACAGGATCACATCACCCTGGAAATGGCGCCACTTGAAATCCGTCATCGTTCCGTCCGTCCAATCTCCGCCAAGCATGCTCAAGCTTCACGATTTTTGCAACAGAGCCCCGATGAGCACCCTGTTCGGCGGCAGGATCGCTGACGCGTTGCCGGTGCTCTGGGTGCTGGCGACCGGAGAGTTTGACGCCGATGTCGCCGAAGCGCAGGCAAAAATTGACGCCAGACTTCATCGCCGCTTCAAGATCAAGGTCGGCCGCGGCGACCCTGGCGACGATGCGCGGCGCGCCGTCGAGACGGCCAGCGCGATAGGCTGTCCCTGCTCGATCGACCTCAATGAGGCGTGGAGCTTTGCGGATTCCACGCGCGCATTGGCTATTCTCGATGGCTCCGGGGTCGATATCCTGGAACAGCCGCTGCCCCGCGCCGATCTTCCGGGGCTTGCCGATCTCGCGCGGCGCTCCAGCCTCGCGATCATGGCTGACGAGAGCGCCTGCAGCACGAGCGACATGATCGCGATTATCCGGGAACGGGCTGCCAGTTATGTGTCGCTGAAAATCTCAAAAGCCGGCGGCCCCAGCCGGATGCTCGCGATTGCCCGCATGGCGCAGGCCGCTGGCATCAATCTCTTCGGGGGCACTGCCCTGGACAGCTCGATCGGCACTGCCGCAAACATCCAATGCTGCTCGACGCTGCCGCTCGCCGGCGGGACCGAGCTTTTCATGCCCCTCCTGCTCGCGGACGACATTCTGGAGGAGCCGCTGGCCTACCGCGATTTCTGCGTGGACGTGCCGTCGGGCGTCGGCCTCGGTGTGACGATCGATGAAGCCAAGCTGCGCCACTACGAGCGCAAATAAGGAGCCTCCCATGCCATTTTTTGTCGCCACCATCGAGAACAAGCCTGGGACCGAGCAGGCGCGGGCAAGCGCCCAGGAAGCGCATCGTCAATATCTTCGCGCACAGGCCCACCGCATCCTTATCGGCGGCGCCGTGCTTGACGAGGCGGAGACAGCGCCGCGCGGCTCGGTCTATGTCTTCGAGGCCGAGACTGCGCGCGAGGCGCAGCGCTTCACCGACGAAGATCCGTTGACGATCGCCGGGACGCGCAGCGCCATCACGATCCGTCCGTGGCGGCAGGCGGTGTTCAATCGCGACTATGTTCTCGGAACGCCCGAAGCTGGAGCGCCCTTCCCCGACCCCAACCAAGGCTGAGACGTCTTTTTGAAGGCCGCTACTTTGATAAGAGATACGGTATTTCAAGCACTATCAGGAAGAAATAATGGTGTTTTCAGTAACCGTAAGCCCTCGTGAATGCATGTTAGAGAAAAGAGCGCTTGTTGCGCGATTGCGGCAGCATGTTGACAAGCAAACTCGTGAAAGTCTGAATGAGCGCTTCGGTATAAGTTACAATACATGGCGACGGTTGATGAGTGGTGAGCCGGTAAGGCAGTCCGTCATATTGCGTCTGGAAAAGCGCCTCGATCTTCTGGATCAGCAATTGCACACATCAAATGATTGCTAATGTACTCAAGTACAAGGCAAAACGAGCTAGATTATTGGACTCTATTTCATCATGTTGTGCACAACATCTAGGAATGCCACTGTTGCTGGCCTCAGGGTTTCCTTTGAGTACATTATATTAATTGGAATGGTTGTATCCGGCCCTGTGATGTGCCGAAAGCAAATATGTGGCCAGTTTAGACTCGCGATCGATTCTGGGACAATGGAAGCGGCAATTCCGCTCGCCACCAGGCCCATCGCAGACGTGACATCATCTGTCACCTGAATCACATGCGGAGTGATTCCAGCATTCCCAAGGAAATGTAGCACTTCATCCGCGAAATTAGGCCGGCCGCCTTGCGGGAATAGCACCAGCGGCTTTGTAGCGATTTCGTGAGGGTCAATATCGCCGTTCTTGTCGTCGACCGACAATGTGGGAAAGGCCGCCACAAGCCGTTCCGTACCGACGGTCTCGACCTCCATATCGACCTCAATTGGATAGTAGCGCGCAAACCCTACGTCCAAGCGGTGCGCGCGTAAGGCTTCGATCTGCTCAGCCTTTCCGATGGTGTGAAGCACAATCTCCACATCGGGCACTTCTGTTCGAAAGCGGCGCAGGACCTGAGGAAGATATCCGTAGATGCTCGACCCGAAGAAGCCAATCTGAAGCGGGCCACGCTCGCCCCGGCCCGCCGCGCTGCTCCGGTCAATCATACGCTGTACTTGTGTCAACGTCTTTCGCGCTTCGGCCAAAAATTCTACGCCTGCTGGCGTGAGCGACACCCCTTTTGTGCTTCGCGTGAAAAGCGCGTGGCCCACTTCGGTCTCCAGGGTCTGGATTGCGCGTGTCAGCGGAGGTTGCGAGACATTCAGTATTCGCGCCGCGGCGGTGACGTTCTGCTCCTCGGCGACTGCGACAAAATAGCGCAGTTGATACAGCTCCATCACCCTCTCCCCGCGATGCGATAAACGTATGGCCTACCTCATCTAATAGTATTTTCACGCATTGCTAGCCGCATTTAAGGTCCAAGATCATCCGTGGACCCGTGCCTATTGGGCGCGTGGTTCACAGCGATCAAAATATAAGCCGACGACAGTCGCAGGCGGAACAGATGGATGTTCTCGAAAAAGGGGAGTGAGAAATGAACAGCAATGCTATCAAACGCCGATCAGACATTAGCCGCCTGTCGAAGACAAACTACAACTCATCTTCCGCACTGGGTTTTGTTCTAATCGCGGTCGGTTGCGCCGTTTCCCAGCCGGCTCTTGCTCAGGCGGAATCCGATACAGCCGCCGAGCCCGAGATCGCGAGCCCGCAAAATTCGGTCGGCGACGGGTCCGGCGATATTGTGGTGACTGCGAACAAACGCGAGCAGTCGCTCAGAGATGTGGGCATGTCGATCAGTGCGATCGGCGGCGACGATCTCCGCGCCCAGGGCATCACCGACGTCAAGGATCTCGTGCGCGTCGTCCCGGGCTCACCTTCGCCGTCAGCCAGAAGGGCGCGCCGGTCTATACGATCCGCGGCGTCGGCTATTATGAGGAATCTCTAGCAGCCTCGCCCGCCGTGAGCGTCTATGTCGATCAGATAGGCTATTCCTTCCCGATCGAGGCCAAGGCCGCCGGACTCGATCTGGAACGCGTCGAGGTGCTCAAGGGACCGCAGGGCACGCTGTTCGGGCAAAGTTCCACCGGCGGCGCGATCAACTATATCGCGGCGCGGCCGACCCATGATTTCGAGGCCGGCTTCACAAGCAGCCTCGAACGGTTCGGCCGCTTCCAGTTCGAGGGCTATGCGAGCGGACCGATCACCGACACCTTGCGGACGCGCGTCGCGGTCGCCACCGAGCAGTTCGGTGCCTGGCAGAAAAGCCACACGCGCAATGACGAGATCGGCGATGCCGACGTGTTCAAGGGACGCTGGCTCACCGATTGGACCCCCAACGACCGGCTAACCGTCCAGCTCAACATTAATGGTTGGAGCGATCGCAGCGATCCCAACGAAGCGGCGCTCCTCGCGGTAACGCCACAGACGCCGAGCCGCATCTTTCCGATCGAGTTGACCCAGCCGATCGCGCCGAACAAGCCGGGCGTTGCCGACTGGAGTCCGGACTTCCCGCAACAGACCAGGCAGGATTTCTGGCAGGCCGCGCTGCACGTCGACTATGATCTCACCGATGATATCACGCTAACCTCGCTGTCATCCTACCAGAACTTTCGTCAGCACGATGCGCGCGACACCGACGGCAGCACATTATCGGTCTTCCATGTTCGGGTCGACGGCTCGATCGATTCCTATTCGCAGGAGCTTCGGCTCGCCGGCCGGGCCTTCGATCGACGCCTGAACTGGATGATCGGCGGCTTCTATTCGCATGATCGCGTGAACGAGGTCGATACCTCGCGGTTCGATACCAACAGCAGCAATCCCGTCTTTGCCGCCTTCGGCGTTGGCAATCTAACGGGCATTGGCGCCAAGAGCCTCCAGCACACCGAGACCAAGGCGGTGTTCGGGAACATCGACTTCGACGTGACCGATCAGATCACGTTGCATGGCGGCGCGCGCTACACGAAAACCGACATCGACTTTACCGGCTGCACTTTTGGCTTGGATACGACGTGGCCGCGAGGCATCAACATCTTGCAAAGCCGGCTTTTCCCGACCGGGCCTCGTTTTCCCGTGGAACCGCTCGCGTGTGCGTTCGTCGGCGCGCCCGATGTGACGGGCCTGGTTCGTCAGGATTTGAAGGAGGATAATGTCTCCTGGCGTGCCGGCGTCGATTTCAAGCCTGTGCCAGGGACGTTGCTCTACGGCACCGTGAGCAAGGGCTACAAGCCCGGCAGCTTCGGCACCATCAACGCCTCCGCGGTCAGCCAGCTCGCGCCGGTCGTGCAGGAGTCGGTGTTGGCCTACGAACTCGGCTTCAAGACCGACCTGGGCCTTCGCGCCATCGATCTCACCGGCGCCGTCTTCTACTATGATTACACGAACAAGCAGATCCGCGGCCGCATCCTCGATCCCAACGGCGTGCTCGGCGCCATCGAAGCGCTGGTCAACGTGCCGAAGTCGCGAGTGAAAGGCGCCGAACTCAACCTTACCATCCGTCCGGTCGATGGGCTGACGCTCAATGGGGGCGCAGTCTATCTCGACACGAAGGTTTCGCGGGATTTCAACAACTACGATCCCTTTGGCGCGCCTGTGAATTATAAGGGCGACCCGTTCCCCTTCACACCGAAATGGACGTTGCGAGGCTCGGCCAACTACAGCTTTCCCATCGCCGAGGGCCTCGACGCCAATCTGGGCGGGGACGTTAGCTACCAGTCGAAATCATACAGCGCGTTCGGGCTGAATCCGGCGGTGGAGATCTACCCCGACAGCCTGTTCAACATCAAATCCTACGCCCTCGTGAACCTTCAGGCGGGCGTTTCGTCGGCAGACGGGAAATGGCAGGTGTCAATCTACGGAAAGAATGTCTTCAACAAATTCTACTGGACGGACGTGTTCCGCCAGATCGACAATACTTCGAGGCATATCGCGCCACCGGCAACCTATGGCGTTCGCGTGCAGTTCAAGTTCGGGGCGTAATCCAGAACGCGCGGTGCGTTTTCATTACCTCCGAATAGACGACGCACCGCCGCGCCTTCTTCGGCCGTCGACGCGATAGCCACATCAAACCAACCTTTGGCAATAAGCGGGCGGCCCGCCCGTGGGAGAAATATACTGTGGCCGATATCATCATCCGCGATATCGAGACGATCATCGTCGATTTGCCGCTGAGGCGATTGCAACGCTTCTCGGCGCTCGCGGCCCAGCGCCAGAGCCTGGTCGTCATCCGCATCCGGTCGACCGATGGCGTCATGGGCGTCGGCGAAGCGTCCATCCCAAGCGGCCCCTGGTGGGGCGGAGAGTCGGTCGAGACCATCAAGTCGATCGTCGACACCTACCTCGCGCCGGTCGTGATCGGGCAGTGTGCGACCGATATGGCTGTCCTGCGCGCGCGTATGGACGAGGCGGCCTTCGGGAACAGCTTCGCAAAGGCGGGCCTCGAAATGGCACTGTGGGATCTGATCGGCCACACGCTGGAGCAGCCGGTCCATGCGCTGCTCGGCGGCAAGGTGCGCGACAGCCTCAAGGTCGCATGGCCGCTTGCAACCGGCGATCCGCGGCAGGAGATCGACGAGGCGCTCGCCAAGCTGGAGGCTGGCGAAGCATCGGCGTTCAAGCTGAAAATGGGCGCGGTCGAGTTGAAGAAGGATGTCGCTCGCGCGTGCGAAGTCACGCTGGCGCTCCGCGACCGGGCCGGAATCCGTGTCGACCCCAACGAGCGCTGGACGGAGGTAGACGCCTTATGGGCGATGCCGCGTCTTGCCGAGGTCGGTGTCGAGATGATCGAACAGCCGCTGCCACGCGAAGATCTCGATGGCCCCGTGCGTCTCCAGGCGCGCGCCGCGATGCCAATCATGCTCGACGAGAGCATCCGCACCCCCCATGATATGCTGGAGGCGGCGAAGAAGGGCGCCGGCGCGCTCATCTCGCTCAAGATCATGAAATCAGGTGGCATGGTCCCGTCGCGCGCGGTCGCGGACGTGGCGCTCGCGGCCGGGGCCGCGCTCTACATGGGCACCTTCCTCGAATCCTCGCTCGGCACGTCCGGCAATATGCAGTTCTGCGCCACGCTGCCGCGTCTCCCGCTCGGCGGCGAGCTGGTTGGGCCGATGCTTGTCGCCGACGACATCACCGAGGAACCCGTCCGCTACGTGGACGGAGCCCTGCAACTCCCGAAGGGTAATGGCATTGGCGCGAGGATCGACGAGGATAAGCTGAAATCCTATCGCCGCGATCGCGCGCATACCACCGTTACGGCCAGCACCGGCCAGGGCGGCGGCACCAAGCTCGCTATTGGGGGGGAGTGAGGGTTCGCCGTGGCCAACAAGATCTTCGCGGCGCCAGCCGACGCGCTCCGCGGCGTCCTCTTCGACGGAATGACGATCATGTCCGGCGGCTTCGGCCTGTCGGGCAATCCGGAAAGCCTCATCCCCGAAATCCGCAAGTCTGGAGTCAAGGGCCTGACGGTCATTTCGAACAATGCCGGTGCCGACGGCTTCGGCCTGTGGATGCTGCTCGAAAGCCGCCAGATCAGGAAAATGATCTCCTCTTATGTGGGCGAGAACAAACTGTTCGAGCAGCAATATCTGTCGGGGGAGCTGGAGCTGGAGCTTAACCCCCAGGGCACACTGGCCGAGCGTATCCGCGCCGGCGGCGCGGGCATTCCTGCTTTCTATACCAGGACCGGCGTCGGGACGATCGTGGCCGAAGGCAAGCCCACCGAGATCTTCGAGGGCGAGGAATATGTGCGCGAGACGTGGCTGCGCGCCGACCTCGCCATCGTCAAGGCGTGGAGGGCCGATCCGGCTGGCAATCTGATGTTCCGCAAAACCGCGCGCAACTTCAATCCCAATATGGCGACCGCCGGCACGGTGACGGTCGCCGAGGTGGAAGAGATCGTGGAAGCGGGCGCGCTCGATCCAGACTGCATCCACACGCCGGGCATCTATGTCGACCGCATCGTGAAGAGCACGATCAACGAGAAGCGGATCGAGAAGCTCACCACACGCGCAAGGGAGGCCGCATAATGGTCTGGACCCGCGACGAAATGGCGGCTCGCGCCGCCGGTGAGCTTCAAGACGGCTTCTACGTCAATCTTGGCATCGGCATCCCGACGCTGGTGGCGAACTACATTCCCAAAGGGCTGGACGTGACGCTGCAATCGGAGAACGGGATGCTCGGCATGGGGCCGTTCCCCTATTTGGACGACGCGGACCCTGATCTCATCAACGCCGGCAAGCAGACGATCACCACCCTTCCGACGTCGAGTTTCTTTTCGTCGGCCGACAGCTTCGCGATGATCCGGGGCGGCCATATCGACATGGCCGTGCTCGGCGCGATGGAGGTAGCCGCCAACGGCGATCTCGCCAACTGGACCATCCCCGGGAAGATGGTGAAGGGTATGGGCGGCGCGATGGACCTCGTTGCGGGTGTCAAGCGCGTGGTCGTGGTCATGGATCACACCAGCAGGATGGGCGCGCCGAAGATTCTGGAACGCTGCACTCTGCCGCTCACCGGCAGGCAGGTTGTCGACCTGATTATCACCGATCTCGCCGTGATCGCCTGCGACAAGAAGGCCGGCGGACTCAGTCTTATCGAGCTGGCGCCCGGGGTCGGCGTGGACGACGTGAAGGCCAGGACTGGCGCCGCGATCGATACCAGCACCTTCGAAAAGGCGATTGCCTGATGGCGGATGCATTCCTCTGCGACGCGGTTCGCACGCCGATCGGCCGCTTCGGCGGCACGCTCGCTACGGTCCGCGCCGACGATCTCGCGGCGATCCCGATCAGGGCGCTGGCCGAACGCAATCCCCTTGTGGACTGGCAGGCGGTGGACGACGTGATCCTGGGCTGCGCCAACCAGGCGGGCGAGGACAACCGTAACGTCGCGCGTATGGCGACGCTACTTGCCGGCCTGCCCAAGGAGTTGCCCGGTTCGACGGTGAATCGGCTCTGCGGATCGGGACTTGACGCGGTGGGCCTGGCGGCGCGCGCGATCCGCTCGGGTGACGCCCAGCTTATGATCGCAGGCGGCGTCGAGAGCATGAGTCGCGCCCCCTACGTCATGGGCAAGGCGGACACCGCCTTCTCGCGCGGACAGAAAATCGAGGACACCACGATCGGCTGGCGCTTCGTCAATCCGGCGATGAAAGCCGCTTACGGCGTGGATTCCATGCCTGAGACGGGCGAGAATGTCGCACAGGAATGGAACGTCAGCCGCGAGGATCAGGATGCCTTCGCGCTTCGCAGCCAACAGAAAACCGCCGCTGCGCAGGAAAACGGCCGGCTCGCCGCGGAGATCGTGCCCGTCTCCATCCCGCAGAAGAAGGGCGACGCGATCGTCTTTTCCAGGGACGAGCATCCGCGCCCGGAGACGACGTTCGAGGCGCTGGCAAAGCTCAAGCCCGTGGTCCGGCCCGACGGAACGGTGACAGCGGGCAACGCCTCGGGCGTCAACGATGGCGCCGCGGCAATGCTGATCGCGTCCGAAGCGGCCGCCAAGGCCAACGGCCTCACGCCCCGCGCGCGTATCGTGGGAATGGCGGCTGCGGGCGTGGCGCCGCGCGTGATGGGCATCGGCCCGGTGCCGGCCGCGCGCAAGTTGCTGGCACTGGGCGGCATCGACATCGACAAAGTCGATGTGATCGAGTTGAACGAGGCCTTTGCCAGCCAGGCGATCGCCGTGCTTCGCGATCTCGACGTTCAGCCCGACGATGAGCGCGTCAACCGCAATGGCGGCGCGATCGCGCTCGGCCATCCGCTCGGCATGTCGGGCGCTCGCATCGCAATGACGGCGGCTGAGGAACTGCATCGCACCGGCGGTCGCTATGCCCTTGTGTTTATGTGCGTCGGCGTGGGGCAAGGAATCGGTGCGCTGCTTGAACGCATATGATCAGGACACGTCGGTTCTGTCCGACGAGTCGGCGCAGGTCGCCGACGTAGAGAGCGGCTCGGCGCCGAACGGTGTGCTCGTGGCCGGAGACTCGGAAGAACGATCCAGACGATCCGTCCCACCACCGATCACGGCGGCGATCGCGGGCGGCAGTGCCATGGGCGCCGTCGTCGGCCTGCTCGTGGCGATCTCGCAGGCGTTCTCGTCCGCGTTAGTGATCACGGCTCTCGCCTCGAGCACTGCGACGGTAATTGGAACGTCAGGAACGCCGCCAACCCGGCCCAGCGCGATCCTGTACGGCCATATTTCTTCGGCGCTGTGCGGACTCGCGATCGCGGCCATGATGGCACCTGGTCCGCTCGCTTATGGAGTTGCTGTCGGCTTGGCGAGCGGCGTAATGCTGGTCACACGGCGTCTTCATCCTCCCGCTGCGGCCAATGCGATCATCTCATTCATCTATCGCGATACGATGATCGCCTATCTGTTCGCCGTCATCGCGATCGCCTTCTCCCTTGCGCTTCTTTCGGTAATATTGCGTGCTCGCGTCAGCATGCAACGCCCAGTTGACGAATGAGCCCCCCATTTTGCCGCTCAAGCGCCCTCGCGCGACGCAGCCAGATCGCGGGCTCGGCGGATGATGCGATTAAGCGGTTCGTTCCCAATGCTCGATTAGCGAGAGCTGCGACGGCATCGGCGTCAGATCGTTCACGTAGCTACCGATGGTTTCCAAGGCGATACCGAGATTGATGCCCCTGTTCCTGTGAGCGATCGCCTCAAGGAAAGCATAGTGCTCGCTGGGGATATGAAGCGCGACTTGCTTGAGCTTGTCGTGGTCGGTCGGCGGAGGCGGTGCCACCAGTTCGTCGGCGGAGTAGATCGCCATCGCCTTGCGGATCATCGCGGAAACCACACTGTCCAGGCCGCGCATATTATGGAGGAGTTTGAGATGACTTAGACGCCGACCGAAGCTGACCGGGATCTGTAGCTTGCACTGCACGAAGTCGGCGGTAGCCAATGCTAGCCGTTTGCGCCGCATACAGGCAGCGGGTGTGATAGGAATCCGGTTCGATCGTGTGCGACGCGCCATGTTCATTGCGATATGGCGACTCGCTGTTCTTGTCAAAGAGGTGACTATAAAAGGTAGTTAATCAGATATTGTCGCGTTGGCCGCACAGGGCGTTATACCTCCGGACTCTGGAAGGATTGGACGCTTGCGAACGACGGACGGGACGACCCTATGGCTCGATATTTGAGGCTGGATGAGGCAGCGTCAGAGCTAGCGAAACTGTTGGCAGAAAATTGCAAGCGTCGCCGTGCCGATCTGGCCATCTCACAGGCCGAACTTGCGGAGCGGACCGGCATCGCAGCCTCGCATATCTCGCTTATCGAACAAGCCAAGGCCAACCCGACTCTGGAGGTTCTGGAGGAGATGGCCAAGGGGTTGCAAACCACCGTCGTTGATCTGTTGGCCGGTCACACAAACCCCTAAAATTGAGCAATCTTCGCTGGCTCTGTTGCAAAGATTGGCGGCAGTCAGAGGTAGGCTGTCGCTCTGCGCCGATCAGGCGGCTGCTGCGAAATGGTGGTTGAGCATGCCCATGGCCTCCGTCAGCGCCGAGGGCCCAATGCCAAAAGCTCTCTCCACAAGGCGCACCTCGCCCCTGATGCCGGGCTGCAGGCACCAGGGGCGAGCCTGTCCTTTGCGCAGGGCTCGCATGACTGTCAATCGGCGTGCAAACGGGACCCCCGATCGGCGCGCAAAAGGGACCCCCTCTCAACGATGGCAGGACGGTCGAGGAACGCGCCTTGCGCTGCGCGCGGCGTAGGGAGGGCGGAGCCCGACCGGAGGCGCGCGCAGCGCAAAGCATCTTAATCGCGGCGTGCGGCGGGGATCAGTTTCGGTTTTTGAAGCGCCAGCTGTCATTGCCGGTCTCGATGATGTCGCAATGGTGGGTGACGCGATCGAGGAGAGCGGTGGTCATCTTGGGGTCGCCGAACACCGTCGGCCATTCCCCGAACGCCAGGTTGGTCGTGATGATGACGCTGGTTTGCTCGTAAAGTTTGCTGACCAGATGGAACAGCAACTGCCCGCCTGAACGGGCGAAGGGAAGATAGCCAAGCTCATCGAGCACGACGAGGTCGAGGCGAGAGAGCTGGGCGGCAAGCGCGCCGCTTTTGCCGATCCGGGCTTCCTCTTCGAGGCGGGTCACCAGATCCACGGTGTTGAAGTAACGCCCCCGCGCTCCAGCGCGGACGACATTGGCGGTGATGGCGATGGCCAGATGGGTCTTGCCGGTGCCGGTGCCACCGACCAGGACGACATTGCGCCGTGCGGGCAGGAACGCCCCGCCGTGCAGCGAACGGACCAGCCCCTCGTTGATCGGCGTCCCCTCGAAGAGGAAAGCATCAATGTCCTTCACCACCGGCAGCTTGGCGGCCGCCATCCGGTATCGGATCGAGGCGGCGTGGCGGTGCGTTGCCTCCGCACGCAGCAGATCGGTCAGTATCTCCATCGTCGTGCGCTGGCGCTGAAGCCCTGTGGTGACGGCCTCATCGAACGCGCCGGCCATCCCTTTGAGTCCGAGCCCACGCATCGCGTCGATCATGTCATGCCGCTGCATGGAAGTTCCTCAGTTGGTCGTAACGGGCACAGTCGGCGATCGGCGGATGCCGCAGGGCATTGTCCTCCGACGTGACGATCGTCAGCGGTCGCGGCGGTTCGCGGCGCCGTGCCAGGATATTGAGGATCAAGTCGTCGCTCGCCGTGCCGGTTGCCAGTGCCTCCCGCACGGCGGCTTCGACGAGTTCCAGGCCATCGGTCAGCACGGCCGCCAGCACGCGCACGAACCGCCGGTCGGCATCATCGCCGTTGCCCAGCTTGCGTCGCAACCGGGCGAGCGCCGGCGGCAGTTCCCAGTCCTGGAAGGGTGCGCCGTTGCGTAAAGCGCCGGGCTTGCGGGCCAGCACCGGCAGATAGTGCCAGGGATCATAGATGGTGCGGTTCCGCCCGAAGAAGCGGGGATGCTCAGCGACGACCTCATCGCCGCATCGCACGACAATGCGGTCGGCATAGGCCCGAACCTGCACCGTGCGCCGCGCCACCGTCGAGAGGACCGAGTAACGGTTGCGATCGTAGCTGATCAGGCAGGTGCCCGACACGCCGTGCTCGCTCTCGTTGAAGCCGTCGAACGGCCCAAGCATCGACTGTAATGCAGGACGTTCCATCTCCAGCATCTGCGCCACGGTCTGGTCGCCCTGCTCAGGATGGGCCTGCCGTTCGGCCCAGCGTCGGCACTCAGCTTCCAGCCAGCCATTGAGCTCCTCGAGGCTGGCGAACCGCAGACGGGGCTGGAAGAAACGCCCTCGGATCGTCTGCACCTGGTTCTCGACCTGACCCTTCTCCCATCCCGCCGCCGGCGAGCAGGCCGTGGGCTCGACCATATAATGGTCGGCCATGATCAGGAACCGCCGGTTGAACACCCGGTCCTTGCCGGTGAACACGCTCGTCACCGCCGTCTTCATATTATCGTAGATGCCGCGCCGGGGCACGCCGCCGAAGAAGGCAAAGCCGCGCGCATGCGCGTCGAACAGCATCTCCTGCGTCTCGCGTGGATAGGCCCGGACATACACAGCCCGCGATGCGCACAGCCGCATGTGCGCGACCTTTACCCGCATCGGCTTGCCGGCGATCTCGACATCCTCGTGGCTCCAGTCGAACTGGTAGGCCTCGCCGGGCTGGAACAGCATCGGAATAAAGGCAGTCGTCCCGTCTCCGACATCCCTGCGCCGCTCGATCTTCCACCGTGCCGCATAGCGGCGCACGGCATCGTAAGAGCCCTCGAAACCCTCACGCACCAGAAGGTCGTGGATACGGGTCATCCGAAGCCGGTCACGTCGGCCCCGTAACTCGTTCTCTTCCAGCAGCACATCCAGCCGATCCTGAAACGGACCGATCCGCGGCAGCGGCTGAACCTTGCGTCGATAATCAAATGCGCCTTCCGGCGCCCGGATCGCCTTGCGGATTACCTTCCGCGACACATGCAGATCACGTGCGATCGCCTTGATCGCCTTCCCGCCGGCATACTCACGCCGGATACGAACCACTGTCTCCAAAACCAACATCCCGATCTCGCCGCATGAACTTCCACGCGGCTGTGTAAGCTATCGAAATGAGGGGTCCCTTTTAGACGCCGATCACCCCGCTAACGGGGTCCTTTTTGCACGCCGATTCACAGTTCAGGCTCTCGTGATAGCGCTGGTTGTTGTAGTGCTCGACGAAGGCCTCGATCTGAGCCTCGAGGTCGCCGGGCAGGAAGTAGTTTTCCAGCAGGATGCGGTTCTTGAGGGTCTGGTGCCAGCGTTCGATCTTGCCCTGGGTCTGCGGGTGTAGCGGGGCACCGCGCACGTGGCTCATCTTCCGGGCCTCGATGTATTCCGCCAGCTCGCTGGCAATGTAGCTGGGGCCATTATCCGATAGCAGTCTGGGCTTGTGCAGCACCGTGGCGCTGTCGCAGCCCGATGCGGCCAGTGCCATGTCCAGCGTGTCGGTGACGTCCTCGGCGCGCATGTTGGTGCAAAGCTTCCAGGCGATGATGTAGCGCGAGAAGTCGTCGAGCACGGTCGATAGGTACATCCAGCCCCACCCGATAATCTTGAAGTAGGTGAAGTCGGTCTGCCACATCTCGTTCACCCGCGTGGTCTTGGTGTGGAACTGATCGGCGGCCTTGATCACCATATAGGCTGGGCTGGTGATCAGGTCATGGGCCTTCAGCAGGCGGTAAACCGTGGCTTCCGACACGAAGTAGCGCTTCTCGTCCGTGAACCGCACCGCCAGTTCCCGGGGGCTCAGCTCGGACTGCTCCAGCGCCAGTTCGATGATCTGATCATGGATGTCAGGCGGGATCCGGTTCCACACCCGGCTCGGTGCCGATGGCCGATCCTCCAGTGCCTCCGGCCCGCCTTCTAGGAACCGGTCGTACCAGCGGTAGAACGTCCGACGGGCGATGCCGAGCTGATCCAGCGTCTGCTTGGCAGGCAGGTGCGACTGCTCGACGATCCTGATGATCTCGAGCTTCTCCGATGCGGGATACCTCATTCTTCGTCGCCCCCATCCGCGATCATGCTTTTTTTGAGCAGTCGGTTTTCGAGCGTCAGGTCAGCCACGCATTCCTTCAGGGCGCGCGCTTCGCGGCGCAGATCCTGCACCTCGCCGCTGGTCGCGGCACGAGCCGTGTCACCCGCCAACCGACGCTTGCCGGCCTCCATGAACTCCTTCGACCAGGTGTAGTACAGGCTCTGGGCGATGCCTTCCTTGCGGCACAGCTCGGCAATGCTGTCTTCACCGCGCAGCCCATCCAGCACGATGCGGATCTTGTCCTCGGCCGAGAAGTGCCGACGGGTTGCCCGCCGGATGTCCTTCACCACCCGCTCAGCAGGGGGCTTGGCTGGCGATTTTTTCAAGGAGTGTTGGGGCTTCATCTTCGTTCCTTCGTCACTACGACGAAGCCCCAACACTCCTTAATTCACAACCTCAAATCTGTGCCATTGGTGCTGACGGCGGACAAGGCGAAATTAGTTGGCCATCGCAGGCGCCATCCGGCGTGCGATATCCCAGGCATAGCCGACCAGTTCGCGCGCGATCGCGGTCGTCACCTTCGGTTGCGGCTTACCTGTCGCCGACAATCGACGGAAACGCTGACACAGTCGCACCTGGGCTTTCCAGCCGATAGCTTGAACCTCCTCCGGCAGATCGGCGACGCGTTCCCGGTAGCGCCGCTCCTCGCGCGCCGGCAGCCGGTACGACCAGCCTGCCTCGATGAGCGTGGTGCGTGCCTGCGCATTCCCAGCACGGGTGATGCGACCGCGATGGGTACGCGCGCCACTGGAGTGCTCGGAGGGCACGAGGCCGACATATGCCATCAGCTGCTTGGGATTATCAAAGCGGGTAAGGTCGCCGACCTCGGCCACCAGCGTGGCAGCGCTGACCAGTTTGATGCCGCGCAAGGCCTGAAGTCCGCGCACCAATGGGGCGAAATGCCACGACGCTACCGCCTCGCCGAGCGCGGACTCGAGACGGACGACGCGGGCCTGCGCTTCCAGCACCCGCTTCTGAAGCTCCTCAAACGCCAGTTGTTGATGCGGATAATCAAAGCGCTGTTCCGATAGCCAGCGCCAATACATTTTCGTCCATGCAGACCGTCCTTCAAAACGACGATCATGCCGAAGGAGGAAGCTACGGACAGTCTGTTTGGCTGCAGTCGCATCTTCCTGGGCACTGCGTCGCGCGCGGATTAGATCGCGCACCGCCTCATGTGCCTCATCCGGCACCCAGATCGCCGTCAGTTCCCCCGCCCGCAACAGGCGCGCCAACGTCATCGCGTCTCGCCGGTCCGTCTTCACATGGTCGCCGGGCCGTCTCGGCATCATCGACGGTGCGATCACGATACACGGCTGCCCGAGCTTGATCAGCAACCGTTGCAACCCGTAGCCGCAAGGCCCTGCCTCGTAGCAGAAGCTCAGCGTCGCGCCTGGTGTTGCCAGTCGTTTGACCAGCTTCCTGACCTCATCGTCATCGTTGGCTACGGTACCGACGAAGCGGACCTCGCCTCCGGGCCCGCCTTCCGCAACCGCGACCGCGATGGTCGCCTTGTGCACATCCAGCCCGATATACTTCGCCACATTCGACATGACTCGCCTCCGTTGCTGACTACTCCACCGTCAACATCTCAGATTTGAGCCGCAAAGGCTTCCCGCAGTCATCGGGTCTAAGGTTTTGCCAGACCTTCGACGGCGCGCATGAGGCGGAGCGGCCTGAGCGCGGTGGACGGCGCATCGGGATCGGTCCAGAGGTAATCCCCGGTGAGGTTGATGTGCTGCCAGCCGAGCGGCGATAGGTGTTGGAGCAAGTCCGGCGGGACCGGTCGGCCAAGGTTGGCGAGATGCATCCGGGCGGCTTGCAAGTAGGTCGTGTTCCACAGGACTATGGCACCGGCGACGAGATTAAGCGCGCTCGCACGATGGCTCTGGGCTTGCAGCGCGTGATCGCGGATACGGCCGATGCGGTGGAAGAAAATGGCGCGTTTCAGTGCATTTTCTGCTTCTCCCTTATTGAGTTCGCGGGTGGCGCGGCGACGCTGTTCGGGCTGTTCGATCCAGTCGAGCGTGAACAGCGTGCGTTCGACGCGACCGATCTCGCGCAATGCCAGTGCCAAGCCGTTGGCGCGCGGGTAGGCGCCGAGCCGTTCGAGCATGATCGATGGGCTCTGTTGCAAAGATTGGCGGCAGTCAGAGGTAGGCTGTCGCTCTGCGCCGATCAGGCGGCTGCTGCGAAATGGTGGTTGAGCATGCCCATGGCCTCCGTCAGCGCCGAGGGCCCAATGCCAAA